>JAKLIR010000087.1 GCA_022709505.1 bacterium
AGCTCGGCGAGGGATTTATCCGGCAGCCGCATGATGCCGGACATCGCGGCGTAGATGATTTCAGTTTGGAGTTTCAGGAAAGTTTCTTTCATTTTCGAGAGAACTCCTCCACAAGATCGTCGTCCACGTCGTCCGGGCGGACCTCTCCGCGGCATTTTCCGGCGATGATGCAGGCGAAGGCGAACTGGGTTACCTTTTTGCCGCGTTCGCCGGACAGGAGCGGCGCCGTGTCGTTTAAGACGCATTTCGGGAAGTGGCGCGTGGAGTCCATGAAGCTGTCGAGCCAATCCGCGCGGATGTCGTCGAAGAGGAAGCGGCGACCGTCGCGGGTGAGCGTGAGCGCGGGGGCGTCGAGAAACTGCGCCGAGCAGCGGGTGATCGAGATCGAGCCGCGCGTGCCTGTTATGTCTATCCGCTCGTCGGCGGAAAAGTATTTCGATTTGTTATAGAGGTTCGGGCTGATCCCGAGGTCGAACGCGCCGAGGACGTCGCTGTCCTTGTAGCGCCAGATCAGGACGCCCGGCATGTCGGCGTAAGCGAACGAGCGGTCCACCCAGCCGCGCACGATTTCGATGTCTCCGAACAGATCGACCGCCTGAGAGAGCTTGTGGTAGCCGTCGTCGAAGATCGCCTGTCCCATGCCTTTTTCGACTTCGAGCAGGTGCCAGAGTTCGACCGAGAGCGGGTAGTAGCGCGCGCCGAACATGCATGTGCCGAGCTTGAAGCGCACCGTGAGCGGCTCTCCGATCTCGCCGGCGGCGATCAGTTCCTTCGCCTTAACGTAAGGCGGGTAGAACACGAAGTTTTCGAACACTTTGAGTTTGACGCCGGCGGTGCGCGCGGCGGCGATCATGCGGTCCGCGCCCGCGAGTTTGTCGCACATCGGCTTTTGCACCGACACGTGCTTGCCGGCTTCCGCGCAGGCTACCACCATGTCCGCGTGGCAGTGGTGCGGGGTGAGGATTTCGACGATATCCACGGTGGGGTCCGCGAGCAGGTCCGAGAGTTTGTTATAAGCGACGGGGACGCCCCATTCCTTGCCTCGGGCTTCCAGTTTCTGTTCGTCGAGGTCGCAGATCGCGTAGAGTTCACAGTCGGGATTATTGACGTAGCCGGGCTGATGCATCATGGAGATGTCGCCGATGCCGACGATCGCCGCCCTGAGCTTTTTCTTCTTAGGGGGCGCTGCTTTCTTTGTCCCGCCCGGTGCTTTCGCCACGCCGTTCATCTCCGTTTTCAGTCAGCATTGGTGAGAAGCTCGCGGCTGGAAGAGCGGGTTCTCATAACCCCGCGCCGCCCGCCGGATGCACGGATATAAAATACCACGAATCCGCCCGCGTAACAATATGTGAATATATGAAGATAAAAAAGCTGCCGTGCTTACTTCGGCGCTTGCGTGATGAAGTAGAAGATGGGCAGGTAGATGGCGACCGCGACGAAAGCGACGATCATGGCGACGAAGATGGTGAGCATGGGCTCGAGCAGGATGAGGAATTTCTTTATGAGATATTGAAGCTCTTTCTCGATGGCCTCGGAGCATTTGTCGAGCAGGTCGGGAAGGCGGCCGCTCTGTTCGCCGGCGGCGACCATGTATGTCACCACGGGCGGGAAATTGCTCGACATTCTCATGGGCGTGGATATGGTGCCGCCCGCTTCCACGCTCTCTATGATCCTGTCGAGGTCGCGTTCGAAATCGACGTTGCCGGCGACCGCTTTCACCGCTTCGAGCGAAGAGAGCAGGGGCACGCCGCAGGCGAGCATGGAGCCGAGTGAGCGGACGACGCGGGAGACGACGATCCTTTTGTTGATCGGGCCTATCACCGGGAGCTTGGACATGAAGGCGTCGTAATATTTTCTTCCGGACGCCGTTGTTTTCAGATACAAGTATCCGAACACGACGACGGCGCAAAAGATCGCCACGAGTTCCTTGTGCGAAGTCATGAACTTGCTTATGTCCATCAGGATTTCGGTGGGTCTCGGCAGTTTGAACTTTGTCTCGCCGTAAACCTTTGCGAAGACTGGAATGACCTTCATCATGACGAAGATGATCGCGCCCGCGGCTATGACGCCGACGAGTTTCGGGTAGATGAAGGCTTGGCTGATGGAGCGGCGCAGATCGATGTCGCGTTCGAGGTAGATCGAAAGGCGGTCGAGCACGTCGGTGAGGTTGCCGCTGAGTTCGCCGGACTGCACCATGGCGATGAACAGGTGCGGGAACACTTTCGGGTGCTGCTCGAACGCGGTGGAGAGGGAGGAGCCGTGCTCCACGTCTTCCCGCACTTTCCGGATCACTCTCCGGAAGGCCGGGTTTTCCGTCTGTTCCTCTATGGCGGCGAGCGCATCGAGCGCGGGCACGCCGGTCTTTATCACGGTGCTGAACAGCCGGGTGAAGATGACTATGTCGGCGAGAGTTATGTTCGGCGTTATGAGTTCGGAGACCCGTTTTTCCTCTTTTTCGGTGACCGAGATGACGAGGTATCCGAGTTTCTGGAGTTTGAAGAACACGGCTTGCTCGGTCGCGCCGAAGAGAGTGCCGCGGTAGTTCCGCCCGAGGTGGTCCTGTGCGATGAAATTGTAATTGGGCATTGGTCAGGGCCGTCCTTCGGCGATCATTCCACGGCGACGAACACGGAGCGCCGTATTTCCTCGACGGTCGTCAGGCCTTCGACCACTTTCTTGAAGGCGGAGTGCCGCAGAGTGTTCATACCCTCGCGCACGGCGGCGAGACGGATGTCCGGCGCGTATGCTCCGTCCAGAATCATGGACTTTATATTTTCGCTGATCGTCATTATTTCGAAGATTCCGACCCGGCCGAAATAGCCGGTGTTCGAGCAGAACTTGCAGCCGCGGCCCCTGTACAGCACGGCTTTGCCGCCGCGCTGCGAGCTCACGCCGAACTCGCCGAAAAGCTCTCCGACGTCGACTCTGTATTCTTCCTTGCATGATTGGCAGATCATGCGCACGAGCCGCTGCGCGATCACCCCGATCACCGAGGCGGAGATCAGGTATTCCTTGACGCCCATGTTCACGAGGCGCGTGATCGCGCTCGGGGCGTCGCTCGTGTGGAGCGTGCTCAGGACGAGATGTCCGGTGAGGGACGCCTGAACGGCGATCTCGGCCGTTTCCCCGTCGCGGATTTCGCCCACCATGATCACGTTCGGGTCCTGCCGCAGCATCGAGCGGAGCCCGTTGGCGAAGGTGAGCCCGGCCGCGGGGTTTATCTGGGATTGATTGATCCCCGGCAGCTTGAATTCCACCGGGTCCTCGATCGTCACTATATTTTCGGATTGCGAGTTTATTCTGTTCAGGACCGAGTAAAGAGATGTCGTTTTTCCGCAGCCGGTCGGGCCGGTGACGAGTATCATTCCGTGCGGCGTCTCGATCAGCTTTTTAAGAGTGGTGAGGTCGTTCGGTTCGAGACCGAGTTTTTCGAGGTCCATCAGCATGGTTTCGCGGCTGAGGATCCTCATCACGATTTTCTCTCCGTTGATCGTGAGGAAGGAGGCCACGCGGATGTCGAACTGCCGGTCGCCTTTTTTGATGGAGATGTGGCCGTCCTGCGGCGCGCGTTTCTCGGTGATGTCCATCCCGGACAGGATTTTAATGCGTGAGATCACCGAGGCCTGCACCTGTGCTGGAATCTGCATCACGTTCTGGAGCATGCCGTCGATCCTGTATCTGACGCGCATGTGGGTTTCCTGCGGTTCGAGGTGGATGTCGCTTGCGCGTTCGTGGATCGCGCCGTCGATGATGTCAACCACGAGGCGCACGACGGGCGGGCTGTCCACGGTGTCCACGATCTCGTCGATGATCAGGCTGTCGCCGTGGGAGGGGCCGAACTCTTCCATGTGCATGTCAACGATCGTCTGCCGAGTGCGGTTGCGCGTATTGAAGTGCTGGTTCAGAGAGAGTTGAATTTCGTTCGGCGGGGCGAGCGCCGGTTCCACCTTGTAGCCGGTCGTTAGCTCGATCTCGTCCATGACCGCGGGGTCCATGGGCGGGAACAGCGCGACATGGATGACGTCGCCTTCGAGTTTGAAGGGAAGGATGTTGTTTTTTCTAAGGAAGTCCTCCGGAAGGAGGTGTGGAATCTGAGGGTCGATCTCTTCTGAGATGAGGTCGATCGTCGGAATGGAAATCTGTTCGCTCAAGAGCTGAGTGAGGTTCTCGATGGAGATGAAGCCGAGCTCAAGGAGGGCTTGTCCGAGGGCCTGATCGCCGGGCGCTCGGGCGGCGCGGCGTGCGCGCTCGATCTGATCGTGAGTGACGAGATTTCGAGCGAGTGCGAGGTCTGAAATCCTTGAACGCGCCACTTATCATCTCCCTTGCGACACCCGGCTGTCAGTCGGCGTCGAACCCGTCGGGCGTTTTCTGTTCGTCGAAAAGCCCGTGCTTTTTCATTTTATTATGAAGGCTTTTTCTACATATTTTCAATAGTTCGGCGGTTTTGGTGCGGCTCCAATTCGTCCGTTCGAGAGCGTCGATGATGATCTGTCTCTCCGCGCTGGCGGCGATGTTTTCAACGATTTCCTGAAGGGAACCGTCGAAGGCGGTCGGCGGGCCGCCGACTCGGGGCGTTTGCGGCGCGGAGTCGGTCACCGACGTGGGTAGGCAGTCTTCGCCGATTATGTCCTGCGAACTGAGCAGCACCGCTCTCTGTATCACGTTTTCGAGCTCTCTCACGTTTCCCGGCCAGTCGTAAGCGAGAAGAAGCCGCATGGCGTTTCTCGAAACGCCGCATATCTCTCTCGACAGCTTGGTGTTGTTCTCGTCGATGAAATAATCGATGAGTAGCGGGATGTCTCCTTTGCGGGCGCGGAGCGGCGGCAGAAATATCGGGACCACGTTGAGCCGGAAATAGAGGTCTTCACGGAAACTTTTTTCATGAACCGCTTTTGAAAGGTCCTGATTCGTCGCGGCGATGATCCGGATGTCCACGTCGATGGATTCGTTGCCGCCGATTCTTTCGATCTTGCGTTCTTCGAGCACCCGCAGGAGTTTTGCCTGCGTGACGAGGCTCATGTCTCCGATCTCGTCGAGAAAAAGAGTTCCGTGGTTCGCGTATTCGAACTTTCCGATTTTCCGCTGCAAAGCGCCGGTGAAGGAGCCTTTTTCGAAACCGAACAGTTCGCTTTCGAGCAGGGTTTCGGGTATCGCGGCGCAGTTGATCTTCACCATGGGCGAGTCCCTGCGCGGGCCCTGTTCGTGGATCACGTTCGCAATCAGTTCTTTTCCTGTGCCGCTTTCACCGTAGATTATCACGGTCACATCGTTTTTAACCACTTTTGACACGAGATCGAACACTTCCACCATTTCCCGGCTCTGTCCGATGATGCCTTTGAACGCGCCTCTGATTTCGAGGCAGCCGCGCAGCTTCCGGATCTCCTCTTCGAGCTTCTGTTTTTCGAGCGCGCGTTTCACCACGATCCGCATCTCGTCGATGTCGAACGGTTTTGTGAAATAATCGTAAGCCCCGAGGCTTATCGCGTTCATTGCGGTTTCCTTCGAGCCGAAGGCCGTCATTATTATCACAGGCGTTTCCGGTGTGATCCGGTTAAGCTCTTCGAGAGTGGCGATGCCGTCCATTCTCGGCATGCGAAGATCGAGCAAAACGCAGTCGAACGGGCGCGCCTTCACGAGGCTGACGGCGTCCTCGCCGTTCTCCGCCGTGTCGATGACGTACCCTTCCTTTGCGAGCGCCTCCCTAAGGAGGAACCGCATGTTTTTTTCGTCATCCACGATGAGAATGTTAGGCGCTGCTTGTGTTTCCAACAGGTTCCTCCTCGGGGAAATCCTTTCCACGCACCGGCAGAAGCAGAACGAAAGTCGCGCCTTTGTCCGGGGCGCTCTCGACCGTGATTTTTCCTCCGTGAACTTCCGTGGTTTGTTTTGTTATGGCGAGGCCGAACCCGCCGCCGTCTTCTTTTGTTGTGAACCCCGGCTCGAAAATCCTGCGCAAGGCCGCCTCGTCGATTCCCGGCCCGGAGTCCGAGATGCAGACTTTTATCATGCTCTCGGAGTCCTCGGCGTTTCCGAGAACTTCCGTCGAAACCGCCACCGTGCCTTTGTGGTCTATTGCTTGGAACGCGTTGACGAAGATGTTGAGGATGGCCTGAATCATGTTTTCCCGCTGGCAGAGGATTTTCGGCACGTTGGGGGAGTAGTCGATCTTCAGGTCGATGTCTTTTTTCCTTATTTCATGTTTTGCGAGGATCAGCGTATCGTCGATGATGTCGTTTATGGAGGCGATGGCCCATCCGGTGGCCGACGGCTGGATGAATTTCAGGAGCCTGTCAACCACGCGGTCGATCCTGTCAACGTCGCTCAATATCACGTCGGAGTAGTCGCGTTGTATCTGATCGCCGTCCGCGTTTTCTTTCATTAACTGGGCGAGACCCCGGATCGAACAAAGTGGGTTTCTCACTTGATGCGCTATGCCGGCGGCGAGCCCGCCGAGCGTCGTCAGCCTGTCCACGATCCGCATCTGTTCCTGAAGCTTGCGCAGATGTTCCACGTCTTCGAACGAGATGATGAGCCCCACGAGCGTGTCGTCCCGATCCCGCAGGAACGACGCTGAAATCGATACCGGGATCGAGTCGCGCTCTTCAGTCGTTATGATCATTTCCTTGCCGACGAAAGTCTTTTTGTTGAGGAGCATGTCTCCGATGAGGGCGTGGAAGCCGCGGTTTTCGCGGATGTCCGGTATGAGGTCGGTTATCGGGTGACCGATGATGGATTTGAACCCGACGCCGAGGATCACTTCAGCGTCCGCGCTCATGGCTGTTATCTCGCCCTTGTCGTTGATCGTCACCACGCCGCCCGACATCGTCTGAAGCAGGTATTTGTTGATGGAGGACACCATGTCGTTGAACGCGGAGCCGAGCTGGGCGATCTCTCCCTCGCCGCCTATGTGGATCGTGCGGGCGAGGTCGCCGCCCGCGATCGACGCCGTGTCCTGCGTCAGGCGTCTTATGGGCACCGTTATGGCGTAAGCTATCGCCAGCCCGGACACCACGGCCACGCCGCTCGCTATCACGATGACTATGGTCGTGTGTTCGAGGGTCATGTCGATTCGGGCCTTGTATGCGGCGCTGCTGATCGAGGGGGATTTGAACATCAGTTCCCGCGAGTACATGTCCACTATGATCCATCCGAGACCGAGAACGAGCAGCGTTGTTATCACCGGGATGGCTATCATGAGCCTGATCCGGTATCTCCGTCGCGTCAGGAACTCGAACCGGGGCTCCATGCGGCTCGTCATTCGCCACGATCTGAACAATGATTTAATTATCTTTTTGGACATAAAAAATAATGCCGGACATATTGGATTATCGCCCGGTCGCCTTTTTTATCTTCTCAACAAGCACGCCGGGGTTGAAAGGCTTCACGATATAGTCGCTCGCGCCTATGTTCAGCGCGCGCTCGACCGAATCTTTCTCGCTTTCCTGCATCAATAGGAAAATCGGCACTTTCTTAAATCTCTTGTCCGAGCGGATCCATTCCACGAATCTGAAACATTCGGCGGAGGCTTTCGCCGGGTTGTCAATCAGCACGAGTTTCGGGGTGCGCCGTTTAAGGCAATCATACGCCTGTTCCGGTCCGGCGGCGGACATTACATCAAACCCAGCGTTTTTCAATCGAATGGAAAGTATGGAATTTATGTTTTCGTCGGAATTAATGATTAATACAGTCTTCTTTCCGCCGATCATCTGTCTTAAGTCCAGTCCGAACATAAAAGTGTAAAGCCTTACCCGTTTTGCCGTTAACCTTCGTATTTTATATCATGATGGGATTAATTACATTAAAAAAAGTAAATTTATATTTTTGAAATTATCAATTAAATAAATGGTTTTCACGTCTTCTTTGAGTTTTGACCTGAATTTGCGGCGGATGCCGGCCGAACAAAAGGCGTCCGTTTCGGTCATCAAACGATGGGTTTTGACATCCTGAAAAAATACTTTCTTTCATCCAGATCGATGTATTCTTCCCGGCGAATTGAGAATCCGATTTTTTCGTAAAGTCTTATCGCGGCCGTATGGTCTTTTTCGGTGTCGAGGACAAGTCTTTGAGCGCCCTCTTTTTTCGCCGCCGCTTCCGCGTGAGCAATCATTCGCGAAGCGATACCCATTCCCCTGAATTCGGGAAAAACCGCAAGGTTGCTGATGTAGTGATCGCCTTTGACCACGAAATCCATCATCTTTCCGCATCGGACGAACATCGGCAGCTTCATGAGCAACTCGTGTTTCATTTCAACGAAAAGTAGAAGGCCGGTGATCAATTCTTCCGAAACCTTCGTTTGATACCCGTAGCTTAAAAGCATTCCGGCGGTTTTTCCGTTCGCTTCGGCGGTTATCGAATGCGGATGGCCGAAGAGATTGTTTTTGCGCCGGAACATATTTTTCAGCACCCTGTCCGCGGAGTCTCCGAGGAGGCCTTCAAGGAAAGAAGAGGACATGATAAGCAGTCCGGGGAAAGACTCGGCGTCAGCCGCGGTCGATCCGCGAATTACTATTTTTTCATCCGTCATGATGTCTTTCCGATCCGAGAGGCCGTCGGGATAAGTCGTCCTTAGCACCTATTTTACACTCTTTTGTCCGAGTTGGACAACAGGCGGCGTCCCGGTTTGCCGCGAGCATCTTTTCGTCGTTCCAAGGCTCAGGATTGCGGGGACGATAAGGCCGAAAACGATATCAGTGAGGAATGTTATGAATGTCACGCTTGTCGCTTCGCGTTGTTCAGCGATTTTGCCGGAAGTCGAGCCTGATATTCCTGATGAGGTTAAGCACGTCGTCGGGATCCGTCAGATTCAGCCGGGCGAGGTTTTCGATAAGGTCGAGCTTGTTCAGGACATCTTCCCGAGTCGGATTGGCTTTCGCCTGTTTTTCAATTACGATCGGAGTTTTTTTGTCCGGGGCGATGGGGTAAACCGAAGCAGTAATCTTGGGCCCGCTGATGTTTATCGAGAGATGCGGCGCTTTCGGGGGCGTTTTTAGCCGCTGGTTGCGCGCCGGGTCTTCTCCGGAAGTCGGTGTCGATGCGCCTTTGATATTTTCACCCTGCGCTCTATGCATATATTCAATTCTATTGAAGGTTTAATTTTATCTGATTTTACCAAATGGAACGGAAATAACAAGGAGACATTAAAAAAATAAGTTCCAATTGGACACAAAGCGGATCATCTGTTTTTCAACGACGGGTTGATTTCATACAAAATCAGTTCACCTACTTTTTGTCCGGTGTGCGGGAACATCATGTAAGGGAGCGTTTCGATTTTCGTGTAGTGGGAATCGAGCCATTTCCGGGCCTCTCCGGAGTGATCCTCCGTGTTCACCGGGCCGAAGAGGAAGAGCACCCACACGCGTTTGAAACGTGAGGCGAGTTTCTCATGCCAGAGGTCCATGCGCGACGCGGTTATCTGCCGTTGTTCCGCCGTGCGGAGAAAAATTGTGTTTTGCGGCGTGGTGGCTATGGAGAAATCATCCGAAAAGTCATGAACGGGGATATATCCCTTCCAGTAGTAATCGAAGAAGAAAGGGTATGGAGGCGAGATGACTATGAAGTCGCCGGGCCGCGAATTGTCGGCGGCGTATTCGACGATTGTTTTCGGGTTCTGCGGCCGGTCGAGCCGCATCCAGTATAAGATGTTGAAAAAGAAAGAGAATGCTATGAACGAACATAGCAGAACGGGCGCGAGG
>JAKLIR010000088.1 GCA_022709505.1 bacterium
CTGTGGGATTTCATCTCGAATCCGCCGTACTATTGACGAATCCGGGTTTGATGATTGAATCGTGTTAGAACTGGAAATACTTTCTGTCGAACTCTTGTTTCGCCGCGTTGTCCTGATGGAATAGTGCGGATTCGATAGCGGCGGAGGCTTGAGAGGCGACGCCGTTGATGAGGTTCACGTTGGCGTTGTCGAAAGGTCGCGCGGGGTCGTCTCTTCCGAGAAGGATGGCGCCGAAGGGGCGGTCTTTTCTGACGAGAGGCGCGACGAGCATGTGCGGGCGCTCGTAGCCGAACCGGGGGGTTTTTTCGAACTCGACGCACTGGTCGAGGTGGCAGACGCAGAGCGTGTCGTTGGCCCGCACGACTCCGGCGGCGATGCCTTCGGAGGCTTTGGTTTTAAGGTTTATCAGGCTTACCGAGCCTTCTCCGATCGCGACGCGGGCTTCGAGTTTCTGGGTGATCTCGTTAAGGATGAAAACCACGCCGATGTCGGCTTTGACCGTGTTGACGAGGAGTTGGACGATTTTTTCGAGCATTTCGTTGAGCGGCGGCATGGTGCTGACTATCTTGCCGACTTCGAATAGCACGACGAGTTCCTCGTTCGTGCGGCGCAGGCGTTCGGAGAGAACGTTCATGAACGAGACGAAGAGACGGATTGCGGCTTGAGGGTATTCCCGAAGCAGGCGGATGAAGCTGTCGCGGGAAATGCGGAGGATGACGGAGTCCGTTTCGGCGCGGGCGGAAGCGGATCGAGGGGAGCCTTCGAGCAGAGTCATTTCGCCGAGGTATGCGCCGGCCGGGAGCAGGGCGAGCGATTTTTCCTCTCCTGAATCGGCGTCGATCGTTTTGAAAATCCGGACCGAGCCTTCGTAGATGATGTAAAGGGCGTCGCCGGGGTCGCCGTCGTTGAAGAGTTTTCCGCCCGCTTTGATTTCGAGGGTTTCGATAATGGAACCGAAGCGGTTGAGTTCTTCCTGCTTGAAATCGCGGAACAGGACTACTTTCTTGAGGTCCATTAGGGTTTACTCCCCGATGGCGGCTCGCATGGAGTCCGGGTTGGAGGCTCTTGCGATCGCATCCTCTTTGGTGATTATCCCCTTTTTGAAGTAGAAGAGGAGCGAGTCGTCCATGGAAACCATGCCGACGTCTCCGCCTGCTTTGATCGCTTCGCTTATCCTGTGGATATGGCCTTCTCGGATGAGGTTGGTGATGGCGGGTGTGACGATCATGATTTCGCGGGCGGCGATGCGCGACGGTTTGTCGCGTCGCGGTATGAGTTGCTGTGATATCACGCCCTTGAGCGTGACTGAGAGCTGATATCGGATCTGCTGTTGCTGGTAGGAAGGGAACACTTCCACGATGCGGCCGATGCTTTGGGCGGCGTTCACGGTGTGGAGCGTTGCGAGCACGAGAGGGCCGGTCTCGGCGATGGTCACAGCGGCCATCATAGTTTCGAGGTCGCGCATTTCGCCCACGAGCAGGACGTCCGGGTCTTCACGTAGAACCGAACGGAGCGCGGCGCCGAAAGAGTGCGTGTTCGGCCCGACCGCGCGCTGGTGGACGAGGCTTTTCTTGCTTTCGAATATGAATTCGATGGGGTCTTCGATTGTTATGATGTGCGCCGCGCGTTCGTTGTTTATGAGTTCCACCATTGCGGAGAGGGTTGTTGACTTTCCGCTCGCGGTCGGGCCGGTGACGAGCACGAGTCCGCTTCGCAGGCGGGCGAGCTGGAACCCGACGGGCGGCATGAGGATGTTTTTCATGTCCGGCGGTTTCGGCGGGATCACGCGCATCGTCGCGGCGACCCCGTAGTTGTCGTAGAATACGTTTGCTCTGAAGCGGCCGTTCGTCGTTCCGTAAGAGAAATCGATTTCCTTCTCTTCGGCGAGCCGGTGCTTCTGCTCGTCGGTCATTATCGTGAAAATAAGGCGCTTGGATAGATCCCACTCGAGTTTCTGATCGCCGTAAGGCACGAGCTTGCCGCCGACTCTGAAAACGGGAGGCATCCCGTGCGCGAAATGAATGTCCGACGCGCCTTCTTCAACCGCCTTGTTCAGGATGTCCGCGATATCCATTTTGGTAGCCGAAAACCACCGTGAGCCAGCCTGAAAAACCGCTGGTTTATATTTAAATGACCGTCTTTACTTATTCAGGCAATACTTGTAAAATGTGCAATTATCTTAATTGAGTACATTGTTGCCCGCAATAGTTTGAGGAAATTTATTGCGATAACCTCGGGCGAGAGGGAGGAGTAATTAGATGGGCGATCCCACCCTGAATCAGGATGAAATAGACGCGCTGCTTGCCGATGTACAGGACCCGACTGAAGGGCCGATCGAAAGCGGCGGTGGCGGCGGTTCAGCGGATATATCCGCTGATTTCGGCGACCTTGACGGTGGTTCGAGTGTTGCACAAGAACCATCGATGACTGACATCGGAAGCGATGATTTCGGAGCGGCCATGTTGGACGAAACCCCGTCCGCGCCGGCCGCAGCGCCGCAAGCGCCGAAGGCGCCTCAGGCGCCAATCGATTTTCCTTCTGAGAATATCGAAGTCCTTCTCGACGTACCGCTTCAAGTCGTCGTGGAACTCGGAAGAACCGAGATGCCGATACAGAAAATTCTCGAACTCGGCCCCGGTTCAGTTGTGGAACTCAACCGCCTTGCCGGCGAACCCATAAACATTCTCGTTAACGGCAAGCTCGTCGCCCGCGGCGAAGTCGTCGTCGTCGATGAAACGTTCGGCGTCAAGATTACGAATATCATCAGCCCGATGGAAAGACTCACTCAACTGAATTAAAACAGCGTGTTACACGCACATTTAATCTGGAGGATTCAAAATTGAAAATCAGGAAACTTCATCTCATCGCGTTTACAGTCCTTGCAATTTTCGCCCTTGCTTTCACGGCAAGCTGCCAGAGCGCAAAGAGCGGCAGCGGCGCTGACAAGGGGAAAGACACGGTCATAGCTGAGTTCAACGGAGGCAAGATCACCGCTGACGAAATCAATGTATTCCTGAACACGCTCAACCCCATGTACCGGGCGCAATTTTCAGACCCGCAGAGGCGCGCTGCCCTCATCGACCAAATAGTCGAATATGCAGTGCTCGCGAAAGCGGCGAAAGACGCCGGGATCGAGAAAAACCCGGAAACACAAGCGCTCCTCAATCTGAACACGAACGCGGTTCTTGCATCCCAGTTCTATGAAAAGAACATCAAACCGCTCGCAGACAAGGTGCAGATCAGCGATGAAGATGTAAAAAAATACTACGACGCGCACCCGGAAGAATTCGATAAGTCAAGCGTTAAAGTGAGACACATCCTTGTTGACACCGAAGCGGAAGCGAAGGCCATATACAAAGAAGTGAAAGCCAATCCCGCGAAGTTCTCGGACGTCGCCAAGGCGAAGTCCAAATGCCCGAGCGCATCCAAGGGCGGAGACCTCGGAACATTCGGCCGCGGCCGCATGACCCCTCCGTTCGAAAAAGTCGCTTTCGAGACCCCGAAGGGCCAGATAAGCGAACCGTTCCAGACCCAGTTCGGTTGGCACGTGCTCACCGTTGACGAGAAGACGGAAGGCGTGACCTCTCTCGAAGAGGCGAAGGAAACCATCAAGAGCCAACTCTCCGAGAGCAAGAAGAAGGAGCAGGTTGACAAAGCCGTTGACGAGATCAAAAAGAAAAGCAATCTGAAAACTTTCAAAGACGCTTATTCGAAAGTGGGCATCGAGGAGAATCCCGCGGAAGCGCCGGGGACGCCGCCGCCCGCACCGCCCGCTCCTCCGGCTTCAAAGTAATTGAGCCGAAATCTCTAAACGATACTAAAAAGCCCCCTTGCAAAAGGGGGCTTTTTCATATAAGCCGTTTTTAATACGAACTCTCGGCCGGCAGGCCTGACTCGGTTTGCCGATCGGGGTCAGTCCGAAATCTTTTTAGCCGACGTTTTGTAAAGTTTAGTCAGTCCCACATAAGCTTTCTGTCCCGCATTCTTGAACGCCACCTGATTGTCTTTCAGCGCTCCTTTGACCACTGCCGGCACTCCGACGGCGAGCGACATCGCCGGAATCTCCTGTTTCGATTTCACAAGCGAACTTTCGCCCACGATGCAATCCTCGCCAACCGTGGCATAATCTGAAACCACCGCGTGCATTCCGATAACCGTCCGGTCCTTCACCGTGCAGCCATGAAGAACGGCGCCGTGGCCGACGGTGACATCGTTCCCCACGACGCATTTCTCCCCCGGCCTGCAATGCAGAGTGCAGCTTTCCTGAACGCTGCAACGGTCGCCCACGCGGATCGAGCCGAAATCTCCTCTCAGCACCGCTCCCGCCCCGATGAAACACTCTTCCCCTATGATGACGTCTCCTATGATCTGCGCGGTTTCGTGGATGTAGGTCGTCTCGCCGATCTTGGGCGATTTACCATTAATCTCGTAAATAGACATTTCTGAAAACCTCCGCTGCCGTATTATATTTTTATTTTGTAGATTCCGGCGGTTCCCGCCGTGAAAAGCTCGTGCTTCGTTACATCATAAACAAAATACCTCGGCATGAAAACATAGAATCTTCCAATCCTTTTAAAAGAGTCGAGGTCGAAAACCTCAACGGTGCTTGAAAGCTGGCTGCCGACGAACAAGCGGCGGCCCGTGACGTCCGCGGCGAGCGCTCGCGCCCCAAGCCCCGAGGGAATCTCCCTCACGACCTTAAGCGTTTTCTCATCCACCACCGCCACAATCGACCTGAAAGGAATGCTTACGAAGAGCCGGCGCCTCGCAGGGTCTCTCGCGGTTTCCCACGCGGTGAATCCGGTGAATTCGGACCTAAGCGCTTTCGCCGTTTTCAGGTCGATTTCATTCAAGTACGGCCCCAGCAGGCAACCGACGGTCAGCGCCGACGCGTTCTTCTTGTCGATCTCGATCCTCACAAGGCCTTTTCCGGAGAGTTTCGGCCGGGCGCGGACCGCCGGCTTTTCGAGATGCTTCAGATCGACGAAGAACACCTGTCCGGTATCGTCGCAGCCGACGAGCGCGCGCGATCTCTCCGAATCGACGGCGACCGCGTTCGCAAGGGAGCACCATGTTTCCGGGAGATTGACCGCCGTCACTGTCTTGAACGCGTCGGTATCGATCACCTCGAGCTGCCGCTTCGGCGAACTGTAGCGGATGGCGTAATAGCGCCCCGTCGCCGGGTCGTAGTCTATGTCTCTCGGCCCGCCGGGGAACGGGATGGTTTTTTCGATCCTCAGCGTTATGGTATTGACGAGGTTGAGCTCGAGTTTCTTTTTGTTCAGATAAACGATGTGCTTGCCGTCCGGAGCGAACGTCATCGCCGTGCCGCCGCCGATCCTCGCGCTCTGAACGTGCAACCGTTTCCCGCCCGCGTTGTTTAAGGCGGGCGCCCATGAATAATAACAGAGAGCGGTCGCCGCTCCGGCAGCGAGCATGGCGCCCCGCGCGGCGACGAGGTTTTCCCACAAGGAACTTTTGTTGAAGCTGGGAATGATACCGGGAAAGACAGCGCCGGCGATCATGATAATAACGAATGAGATAATCGTGGACGCGGGCGGCGGCGCACCGGCCGCGTACCTCACTCCGACGTAGAACAGTATGAGAGGCGGCAGCGCCGCAGCGTAGAATCTGAACGTCACGTGAGCCTTCCACGCGGCGGCCGCCCTCTTGCAGCCGGCGGCCGCGGCTATTGACGAAAGGAGACAAACCCCGAACACGGGATCGAGCGAAATAGCGGCTACGAGAAGTCCGGAACAGGCGAGGGTCGATATCGCGGCGAATACGCCGGAGATCAATTCCGCGATCGCGGTCCCTCTCGGCGTCGATATGCGGACCGCGACCAGCGCCAACGCGAAAACCGCGAGCACCGCCGCGCCCACGAAGGATAGGTGGAATACGAAGAAAAACACCCTGTCGAACCAAGGCTGCGGAAATCTTGCAATCAGCAGGACCCAGAAGGCGGCCATGGAGAGCAAGGCCGCCGTGGATATGAAATTTTTTATTCGCAATTCGCGCCTGTTGAAAATTTATTGTTAGTTCCGGCCGCGGCGTTCCGTTCTCCGGTCGTTCAATATCCCGGTTGCTCTCCGCGCCCAATTGTTGTCTTTCTCTTTCCGAGGGACGCCCCGCATCTGCTGCAGATGTATTCGTACAGTTCTCCGTCGGGCAGGATCAGGAGCAGCCTTTCCCTCACGGGAGTCGCCATGCCGCAACGTTCGCAGTAAAGATGGGTTGCGTTTAAATTCTTGAACTGATCCACGCTTGCGGCCTCCGAGCTTGAAGACAATTATAATCAATTATAACATTGCGATGTAATCTTCAAGATGGAAGGGGGGCTTGCGGATGAAATACACGATCGGCGGGTTGAAGCGGATTTTCGCCGTGACGTTCGAACACGGGGAAAGCGTGGTGGAAAATCTCATCGGGCTGATCCGGCGCGAGGGCGTCAGGAACGGATACATCTTTTTTCTCGGTGCGCTGGCCGAGGCGAAAGTTGTCACGGGGCCTCGGGATTTAACGTTGCCGACGGCGCCGATGTGGGGGGATTTCGCGGATGGGCGAGAGATAGTCGGGGTCGGCTCAATAGCGTGGGACGACGATGAGACGCCGCGCGTGCATCTTCACACAGTGGCCGGACGGGGAGGCGACGTTTTTGTAGGCTGTCTTCGGGAGCGGGGCATTGTGCACATCGTTGTGGAGGCTGTGATATTCGAGACGGAGTTGAAGGATGTCCGCAGGGAATTCGACCCCGCGCTCGGTGCTCATATTCCCTCGCACGGATGATTCAAATCCGGAAACCTCTTTTATATATGTGAAGCGCGGCGACGCGAAATTTGCAAAACCTGCGGGACATGGTTCATAATTTGAGGGTCGCGGCCGAGGCTGCCGGGTTGGATACCGGTTCGAGGTCGCGGCGAATACAAGGCGCGGAAGGCGGGGGTTTTTTATGAAAAAGAATTTCAGTATAGCTGTGTTGCCGGGCGATGGAACGGGGCCGGAGGTGGTTGCGGAAGGGATTAAAGTACTCGAAGCGGTTGGGGCGAAAGACGGTGTGAAATTCGATTTTCACACTTATGATTTCGGCGGCGAACGCTATCTTAGAACAGGGGAGGTTCTGCCCGAGACGGCTTCGGAGGAACTTAAGAAGTACGACGCGATTTTTCTTGGCGCCATCGGGCATCCGGACGTGAAACCGGGGGTTCTCGAAAAGGGGATTTTGCTGAGGCTCAGATTCGAGCTTGACCAATATATAAATCTCAGGCCCGTGAAATTGTATCCGGGCGTTGAAACGCCGTTGAAGGACAAGAAGCCGGAAGACATCGATTTCGTAGTGGTGCGGGAGAACACGGAGGGACTTTACACTGGTGCCGGCGGTTTTCTGCGGAAAGGAACTCCGTACGAGGTGGCGGTGCAGGAATCGATCAATACGAGAATGGGCGTCGAACGCTGCTTGAGATACGCCTTCAAATACTGCGAGAAGCGTAATCGCGACAAGAAGCTGACGCTTTGCGGTAAAACAAATGTTCTCACGTTCGCGTTCGACATGTGGGAGCGCACCTTTTACGAAGTCGCGAAAGAGTTTCCGGGAATCAAGACGGACTACGCGCACGTCGATGCGACCTGCATGTGGATGGTGAAGAATCCCGAGTGGTTCGACGTGGTTGTGACCGACAACATGTTCGGCGATATCATAACCGACCTCGGCGCGATGATACAGGGCGGCATGGGCATAGCCGCGGGAGGCAACATCAATCCGGAGGGAGTCTCTATGTTCGAGCCGATCGGCGGTTCCGCGCCGAAGTACACGGGGAAGAACATTATAAATCCGCTTGCCGCGATCTCGGCGGCGCAGATGATGATCGAGACTCTCGGACTTGAAGCGTCCGCCGCGCGCATCGAAAAGGCCGTGGTCGCCGCCACTTCGAAGCATCTGAAATCGCTTGCCGCGGGAAAGATGGGAATGTCCACCTCCGAAGTGGGCGATCTCGTCGCCCGAATCGCCGTGGAGTAACCCGCGCGAGCGGTTCATCATTAAAAAACAATTCATGGTGCTTTGTGCTTTCAACCCGCGTTTCTCCGCATCGAGGATCCGGAGCGATCGAGAAAAATCACAGGCGATAACTGTATGATTCTGGATGGCGCCGCTCTAAGAATTCTCAAAGGTCCCGGCGTGAGGCCGGAGATCTTAGGATTTGTCACGGACGGGGACGCGGTCGGATCGGCGGCCGGCGAGGCGGCGCGGGGACTCGGAATCTCGAAACGCGCGGCGCTCGATCTGATCGGGGCGGCGATCGCCTCCGGGCATCTGGACGTCGAATTCGTTCCCGGCTCAGATGATTTAAGAACGGTAATTTCCGGAGGTTCGGCGTCGGCGAACCTTTGCCGCACAAAGCCTCATCTGTGGAATGTGCTCGCCTACGAGCGTGAATGGGAGACTCACCCGGAATATAACGATTTCCTCGATATCGAATCGCCGGTTTACTGGAAGAAGAAGTTTCAGATGGAGATATATGAGAATTTGCTGCGACCTGAGATCTGGCGACTCGGCTGGGGGGCTCGCGTGCTCGATGTCGGCGGCGGAGTCGGCCGGGCGGCGCTTTCGCTGATGAGAAGAGGCTGCGCGGTAACGGTGACAGACGCCTCGCCGCGCGCTCTGAAATGCGCTTGGCGCAGGCTTGCGGAGTCCGGCTTCGGCGAATACGATTTCGCATGGGCGGAGGCGGAAAACCTTGACATCATCCCGGACCGATCGATGGACGCTGCTCTTGCCCTCGAAGTCTTTTGCTACATACGAGACCCCGCCCGCGCTCTTGCCGAAACAGTCCGCAAGGTGAAACCGGGCGGCTGGGTGGCGGTGTCGGTGGAGAACAAGATCGGCGCGATGCTGTCCGATCCGTATCTTGAAGGGCTTCAAAATAAGTTGCTGATAAAAGACAACGTCCTCGCCGTGGAAAACGAGCTGTACGTCAGGTATCTGAACAGCGGAGAATTGAGGGGTATGGCTCGGGCGGCCGGGCTTGAATCGGTCAGGATCGAGAAGTGCCATTATATCGCGGACGGTGTTTTTGAAGGATTGGCGGGACCATTCGAATACGCGGGATCGGAATTAAGGAGCAGGCTTCACGACTTTGAAAAAATCGCCGGTTGGTTCCCTTTCACAAGGTCTTTGGCGCGAGCGCGAATGCTTGTCGGGACGGTCCGCTGAACAACTGATTTCTGAAATCATTTTTTGCGCCGCGGCCGACCTCGGCTTGAAAGCGGGTGTGATCAGGGCGACGCACCGCACATCGGCCCGGATGTTGTGGCGCGCCGCTGGAGCGCTATAATTAATAAATCAATCTGGAATCGCAAAAGTGAATATTCATACGGAAAAAGCCGAGACTAACGAATCACCGTACGGACTGACGCTCAGTCAGGTGCTCGGTCTTTCGTTCTTTATGACGTTCGGAGCGGCGCTGTTCGCGTCCGGCGTGTTGGCATGGCGTGCGCACAAGCGTTTCGCGGCGGTGGTGCTGGTGATATTCAGCGTTGTCGCCTTGGGGGCGTACGGCTTGATATACGTGTTCGTACCGGTTCCGGCGGCGGCGGCTATTTTCGGTCATCTTA
>JAKLIR010000089.1 GCA_022709505.1 bacterium
TCGCCTCCGGGGCCGATGCACGCTATCTGAACCTTGGCGTCGCCGAGTTCAGCGCGGATCGCCTTCCTCGCGTCGCCCGTGGTCTTACCCCAGACTGCCGAGGCGTCGCGAAGCTCCACCACTCCGTCCTTGATCCAGATATAAACAGGCTTCTCCGAGCGGCCGGTGACCACCACGGCGTCAAAGCCCGAGAACTTCAACTCGGGGCCCCAGTCGCCGCCGCATTGGGCGTCTCCTATGGTGCCCGCCAGCGGAGATCTCGACGTCACCGTGAACCGGCTTGCGCCGGACACCAGAGTTCCGGTGAGAACGCTGGGCGCGAGCACGAGCACGGATTCGGGCGCGAGCGCGTCCGTTCCTTTGGGCATATCTTTCAGGCAGTAGTAAACGCCGAGCGCGCTGCCGCCGAGGTACGCCCTGAAAAACACGGGGTCCGGTTCATCCACCGTGATTGCTCCCGTTGTCAGGTTCACTTTTAATATTTTTCCGTTATAGCCTTTTCGATCCATCCCGAATTCCTTTCTTCACATAAAATCCGCGGCAGAGTCGCTGCAAATCAAAGGTCGAAATACATTTCGAATTCGACCGGGTGAGGGCGAGATTTGACAAGGCCGAGTTCGTTTCGTTTCAGCCCGATCCAAGCTGTGATGAGTTCCTCCGGGAACACGCCGCCCGCCGTCAGGAACGCGTGATCGGCTTCGAGCGCGGCGAGCGTGCCTTCGAGCGATGTCGGCGCGGTTTTAATCTTCGCCTTTTCCTCCGGTGCAAGCGTGTAGTTGTTGAAGTCGAACGGGCCGTAGCCTTCCTTGGTCGGGTCGATCTTGTTCCTGACACCGTCGAGCCCCGCCATGAGCTGGGCGGCCATGGCCAGATATGGGTTGCACAATGCGTCGGGAAGCCGGTACTCGACTCTCTGGTCCGTTTCCGTTTCCGCATAGCCGGGAATTCTGATGGCGGAGCTTCTGTTCGACTCGCCGAAGAACAGGCTCATCGGAGCGGCCATGCCCACGCCGAACCTGCGGTAGGAGTTGGTTCCGGGGTTGGTTATCGCCATCAGCGCGGGCGTATGGTTGAAAAGCCCGCCGAGATAGTTGAGTGCGAGCTTGCTGAGTTTCGCGTAGCCCTTCTTATCGAAGAAAAGGGATTTTTCACCCTTTTTCAGAGACTGGTGGAAGTGCATGCCGCTTCCGGGTACGTCGAAAAGGGGTTTGGGCATGAAAGTGACGGCTTTGTTGAACTCGCGGGCGGTGTTGAAGATGATGTATTTCATAGTGGCGATGCCGTCCGCCGTCCGGAGGAGCGTATCGAAATGAGGTTCGATCTCGCACTGTCCGGGGCCGCCGAGTTCGTGGTGGTGGTACTTCACGGGGTATCCCGCGTTTTCGATCCTGCGGACCATTTCTGATCTGAGATCCGCGAGTCTGTCGCGGGGGGCGTCCGCCTGTCCGCATCCCGTGGCGGGGAGTTTTATTCCGAGGTTCGGATTCTGATCCGCGTCCGCGTTCCAGAAAGCCCATTCGCAATCTATGTCGTAGAAAGCCTTCCTTATGGACGATCCGTATTTCGCCTGATCGAAAATATAGAATTCCAGTTCGGGCAGCCAATGGGACTCGCCGTCAACGCCGCACGCGGAGATGAAAGCCTCCGCCGCTTTCGCGATCCTCCGGGGGTCTCGCACGTAAGGGGCGCCGTCCGGCATCAGTATGTCGCAGATCACGCTTACGGTTTTCAGTTTGAAGAACGGGTCGAGAAACACCGTCGCGGGGTCCGGTATGACGACCATGTCGCCGGCTTGAATCTCCCTGTATCCGGGATACGGGGAAAGGCTGATCCCGGTTCCTTCGGTGAAGATGGATTCGCGGAGGTGCCGGGTGGAATAGGTCATGTGATGCCATCTGCCGTTCAGGTCTATCACTTTCAGATCGAGCATCTCGACGTTTTCGTCCCAGATGTATTTCAACATATCATCGCTGTTTGCAAACACGGTCGATCCCTCGTTTCAAAGAAAATTTCCGCCGGTCGCCCGGTGGATGGCGTTTCTATATCGGATCAAGGCGTCAAGCCGATATTCACGTAGCCATGAAGCCGCCGTCAACAACCATCTCTGCGCCGGTCATGAAGCTCGATTCGTCGCTCGCGAGGAACAGAGCGGCGTTCGCGATGTCTTCGGGCTCTCCGAACCTTCCGAGCGGAATACAGTCGAGAACAGCTTTAAGCCACTGCGGGTTCTGCATATATTTGTGCTGCATCGGAGTGTTTATCATTCCGGGGTGTATGATGTTGCAGCGGATTTTGTCCTTCGCGAACTGGATCGCGATGGACTTCGTGAGAATGATGAGCGCGCCCTTCGCGGCATTGTACGCGTCCTGCGGAATGGTCGAGCCGGTGAGAGCGGATATTGAGCCGATGTTGATGATCGAGCCGCCGCCGGCCTTCTTCATCTCGGGGACTCCGTGCCTGCACGTATAGACCGAGCCCATGAGGCAGATGTCGGTGATTGTCTTCCAGTTTTTCATGTCGATATCGACCAGCGACACATCCTTGTCCTTCCAGAGCACGCCGGCGTTGTTATAGATAACGTTCAGTTTGCCGAAGGAATCGACCGCGGCCTTTACGAGTTTCGCGCAGTCTTCCTCGACGCCTACGTTGCACTGAGAGAAAACAGCGTCGCCGCCCGCCTTCTTGATGATGTCCACGGTTTCATTTCCGGCTGCGGCGTCGATGTCGCCCACGACCACCTTCGCGCCTTCTTTGGCGAATTTCACCGCCGCGGCCCTGCCCTGTCCCATGCCTGCGCCGGTAATGATCGCCACTTTGTCCTTGAGTCTCATATCCTTCCCTCCATGCCTATTGGTTTAAGTACATTAAATTTTAATGTCTTTCACGCCATTTCGAAATATTTTCTTCTTTCCCAGTCCGTGACATATCCGAAGAACGTCTCTACCTCCCACCTTCCGACCTTCACGTAATGTTCGACCGCCTCGTTGCCGAAAATCTCGCGCGCGGCTTCGCTCGCGTCGAGGTTCTTCACGGCGTCGGCGAGATTATGTGGAAGCACTGGAAGCGACTTTTCCTCGTAGGCGTCGCCGGTGATGAAAGGTCCGATCGGTTCGAGTTTTTTCTTTATGCCGTAGAGGCCCGAGCCGAGGCAGGCCGCGAGAGCAAGCGGGCCGCAGGCGTCCGCGCCGGCGATCCTGTTCTCTATCCTCAAGCCGCTGCCGTGCCCGCACAGGCGGAAAGTGACCGTTCTGTTGTCGCCGCCCCATCCGATGTTCCACGGGGCGAACGATTTCGGACAATATCTTTTATAGGAATTTATCAGAGGTGCGTAGAAAAATTGAAGATCGCGGGCGAGATTCATCTGCCCGCCGAGAAAATGGCGCATGGTGTCTGACATCCCGTGCGGCTTTTTCGGGTCCGGGAAGATGCTTTTCTTTCCGTTTTTGTCCCAGAGACTTGCGTGGATGTGCAAGCCGCTGCCGGAGTCATCGGACTTATGCTTCGCCATGAAAGTCGCCATCGCCCCGTTGAGCGCCGCGATCTCTTTCACACCTTGTTTCACAAGCACATGGCGGTCTCCCATTTCGAGAGCTTCGGTGTATCTGATTGCGAGTTCGACCTGTCCGAAGCCCCACTCGGCTTTCGTGCTTTCCACCTCGAGCCCGAGGTCGTCCAATCCGCGCCGTATCGGCCCGAGGATCCATTCGTCGAGCGACGACCTGAGCACCGAATAGTCCGAATAATATTTCGAAATCGGTTCGAGCCCGATATAGTCCTTCGTCCGGGCCGAATCCACGGATTCCTTAAATAGGAAGAATTCGAGTTCCGAAGCCATCAACGGCAGGTATCCCATTTTTTCTGCTTTTTCCTGCTGCGCGCGCAGAATCGTTCGCGGCGCTATATCCAACGGCTTACTTTCTTCATTGCAGGAATCGCAGATGATGATCGCCGTCTTCTCGAACCACGGGTAAACTCGGATCGTGGAGAAATCCGGAACGGCGAGCATGTCCTGATAGCCAGTGTGCCAGCCTGTGAAATCGAGGTTCGGAATCAGGATCAGGTCCATGTCCCATCCGAAGTTGCACGCGCAAGTGCTTGTCCCCCCCATGAAATGTTCGGCGAACGTCTTTGCGGTGAACCTTTTACCGAACAGGCGGCCCTGCATGTCGATCCCGCACAATATGATCGTTTCGAGTTTCCCCTCGTCGATGAGCTTCAGCATGGTTTTCTGGTCGATTTTGCCCTTGATGTTTGACATGCAGTATTCCCCTTTCCTCGATTTGCGGCCGCGGGCCGCGTTGTCACCTTACCGATCTTGCGCCTTTCTTATCTATGGCGCACAAGTGTATCTCCGACTCCACTCCGTGCGCCCTGAACGCGAGTTTCATCGCTTCGCCTATCCTGCAGATAGGATCCATGCGGCTGGCCACTGCGAACACCGACGCGCCTCCGCCGCTGATCGAGCACCCGAGCGCCCCCAAGCCGAGCGCGGCCGACTTCACATCATCGAAACCGCGGATCAATTTCTTCCGCGCCGGTTCAACTATTCTGTCGTCTATCGAACTTCCGAAAAGCTGCAAATCCTTTTGGCAGAACGCCGCCGTTATCATCGCCGTGTTCGCCATGTTCGCCACGAAGTCGTGCAGGGGCACCTTCGATGGAAGCACGGCGCGCGATTTCTTAGTCGGCATTGGAAAATCCGGGGTCGCGACTACTATCGCGAGATCCGGAATGCTTCCGAGCTTCACGACGTTCAGTTTCCCGTCGCGAACGGAAGATACGATCGCGCCTCCGTGAAAGGCCGCGCCGGTATTATCGGCGAAATAACCGCCGCTCACCGCCGCTTCGGCTTCGGTGCAAAGCTCAAGCACTTCCGCCGGAGGCAGAGGCGAACCGAAAAGTGCGTTAGCGGCCACACCGCCCGCAACGGCGCTCGCCGCGCTGCTCCCGAGCCCGGAAGGGAACGGCACGCCCTTCTGAACGGAAATGTTCATCCCGCTCTTGGCGCCTATCCTTTTTAAAACCTTTGCAGCGGCGATAGCCGCCGTGTTCTTCGCCGGGTCGTCCGGCAAACGGCCTCCGTCGCCGGTGATCTTTATCAACTCAACCCCGGGGCTCCTCTTTTTTCTCGCTTCAACCACATCCCCGAGATTGGTGATAGCCATGCCGAGCACATCAAACCCGGGGCCGATGTTGCCTATCGACGCCGGTGCGTAAATTCTTACCTCTCCCACGATGCTTTACCTTCCGTTGAAATAAATTGAACTCCACGGCCGCCCGGCGCCTCTCATCTCTCTCAACGAGCCTTCCGGGTGAAATGATTATGCCCCAACCTGCGGCGCATTGCAAACAGCCCGGCGCGGCGCTAAACGGCCTTGTCCCACCATCATCCGAACGCCCTCACTATGCTTATGAAATTCCGCATCAGGACCGGCCCTTCCGTCTCCTCGAATTCCTCATCCGTGAGCGGCGCCCAATCCGGGTCGAACTCTTTTATGTGTCTGTCCATTTCGGGATGGAACTGCACGCCGTAGATGGGAAGCTCGGAGTGCCTCATGACCTGTACCGGGCAATCGTCCGAAGCACCTATAACCTCGAAACCCGGGGGAGGAGCCGAGACGAAAACTTCGTGCGCCACCGGCTGCCGCGTTGTTCCGTCGAATCCCTTGAAAATCGGGTCCGGAGACGAAATCCGCACATCCCTGAACGCAACGGCGAGACTTTCCCGCCTGTCGAGCACCCCTCCGAGCGCGGCCGCGAGCGCTTCATGCCCGAAGCAGATGCCGAGAACCGGCAGCCCCGTCCCGACGAATCCCCTGATGAAAGAATTGCAGCCGGCGATCCACGGGTCGGTATCAAGAGGCGAATGACAGGACCCGCTGATTATCATTGCGGCGGCGGCGTTCCGCGACGCCCAATCAACCGGGGATTCGGGGTAACGGCCGCGCATGGCTTCAAGCCGAACCACCCTGAAATCCGGCTCGGCATAGCCAGCGATCCTGCCATAGCAATAATCGGCGAGATCGCCCTCAAGACAATCCAGAATCACTATCGAACGATCACCCATCCGCCAAAACCACCTTCAAAACCCGGCCGGCCGTCCGCATCCACGCGGGAAAATTATTTTATCACAGAAAATTAGGATTAAACACAATATTATTCTCTTGATGGAATCATATCGTTGATTCTTGAAATGAATTATATCGCCTGATATAATTGATTGCCCTCAGTATTGTTTGGCAAACTCAATTTACGGGAAGGCGCGATGAGAGATACTCTGAGAAAAGTGAAAGCACCTCTTTTTGCAATTTTCGCCCTGTTGATCGCGGCCTCTTTCTGCAGTCCGGCTTTCGCTGTAAATTTGAAGATCAACCTCGTGCTTAACGACGGTTCGGTCCTAATCTACAACGGGAAAGCCGCCGGGCTGAAG
Source organism: bacterium (assembly GCA_022709505.1). Classification (GTDB taxonomy): domain Bacteria; phylum UBP15; class UBA6099; order UBA6099; family UBA6099; genus JAKLIR01. The sequence continues at coordinate 6,431 of JAKLIR010000089.1, forward strand.
GAAGGCCAGACCCTGAACGTCACCCGCGCCGGCGCGGCAATCGGGTCGATCCAGATTACAAAAGTCACCGACAGCTACGCTCAGGCGAAAATAGTTGCGGGATCCGGAGCGGTCCGGGAAATGGACGAGGTGGTCCCCGGAGACGCGGCGCCCGCGGCTTCATCTAAAACCACGGCCGCATCGAGCGACAAGAAAGCATCGACGGACACCGCCGCATCCACGAAATCCGATTCGGCCGGCTCGTCGAGCTCATCAAGCTCATCGCGGTCTTCAAGATCGTCGTCGTCTTCTTCTTCTTCGGCTTCGTCGTCAACCGCCTCTTCGGCCTCGTCGTCGCCGTCAACAACATCTTCATCGTCAGGTTCGAGCCGGAGCAGGCGCGGCGGTTCCTCCTCATCGACATCATCAGGGGGCTCCGCATCGAGCGATTCCTCTTCATCGTCGTCATCGACAACAACGTCGTCGTCGGGTTCGAGCCGGAGCAGGCGCGGCGGCTCCTCCTCCTCTTCATCGGCTTCGGATGACAGTTCATCGGCATCATCGGATTCATCATCCACCGGCGATGCTTCCGCGACAGGCGAAACTCCTCCCGCGGCTCTCTCGAAAAGACCAGCCTACGCCTTCCACGCAGGCTACTTCTTCCTCGGCGACCAAGACGTTTCAGGAACGGAAATTTCGAACGACGCGTCGCCCATGTTCAGTATCGACTACACGGCGAAAAGAAAGAAAAACAGAAACCTCGTTTACAACATGATGTATTCCCGGCCTTCACTGTGGACTACATACGCAAACCAGCGTCAGAAATATCAAATGAGGATCGTCCAATTCTCCATAAACTATATCTGGGAAAATTTCGGAGAAACCAAATTAAAGAAAGGAATCGGAGGCACGCAAGGAACCTTCGCCGGACTCGGCGTGGGCTACAGAAGCGCCGATTCGGAATATTTCTGCGACGTGTCCTGCACCGGCGTTCAGCAGTTCAAAAAGAAATCCATGGAAGGTTTGGACTACCACGGCATTCTCGGCTTCATGTTCAAGGACAACATGGAATTCAAGTTCGACTACTGCTTCGACGAACAATACTACACGCTTGATTTGGGATACCATTATTAATACCGGCCCGCGGCTCGGATAGAGTTCGTTCCGCCCGATTTCCGCAAGTCCGGGACCGCCTCGAGCAGCCGCTTTCATCTAACTGGAGAAGGCCTATGACATCCGACAACCCCACGGCGGATTATCCGCTTTTTGAACAGTTCCCCTCGCTGTCTTCAAAGCTGCCCCGAGTCGCGCTCGGCAATTTCCCAACCCCCGTGAAAGAAGCTTCCGAACTCGCCTCTTCTCTGGGAATAGGCCGCCTGTTTATTAAGAGGGACGACCTTACGCACGGACTTTACGGCGGCAACAAGGTCAGAAAACTCGAACTCATTCTCGCGGACGCGGAAATTCGAGGCTACAAGTCCGTGATAACATACGGAGGAATAGGCTCCAACCACTTCCTCGCAACCACGGTTCACGCCTCAGCGAGGGGCATGAAATCAATAGGAGTTCTCGTTCCGCAACCTGTGACCGCGACCGTGAAAAAGAATCTTCTGCTCGACCTTCACTTCGGCGCCGAAATCCACCTCGCGCAAGGATACTCCGACGCAGCCGCGGAAGCCCTCCGGCAGATGCTTCGGCACACCATAATGGACGGCCGCCCGCCGTACAATATCCCAACCGGCGGCTCTTCCATATCCGGTGTAATCGGATACATCAACGCCGCATTCGAACTCAAGAAACAGATAGAGCGCGGCGAACTGCCGGAGCCGGACATGATTTTCGTGGCGGTGGGCACTTGCGGCACGGCTTCAGGCCTGATCGCCGGATGCCACGCCGCGGGACTTAAAACAAAAGTCATCGGGGTCAAAGTAACGGATTGGGTGGCTGGAAATTCCATCCTGATGGCTTCTCTCGCAAATCAGGCGACCTTGAAACTCTTCTCGATCGACAGGAGATTTCCACTACGCTTCCTCGCTCCTTTCAACATCGACCTTCTGACCGAATACTTCGGAGACGAATACGGAAGGCTGACCCATGAAGGCATGGAAGCTGTTGACACGGTGAAAGAATTCACGGGCCTCAAACTCGAAGGGGTTTACACGGGAAAAGCCTTCGCGGGCCTGATCGGCGCATCAAAAAAACAGGACCTTTCAAACAAAACAGTGCTGTTCTGGAACACGTACAACTCGGCCGACCTTTCGAGTTTCGCGTCGCAACACGATTACCACGAACTTCCAAAGGAGTTCCAATACTTCTTTGAAGTACCGGAACACACCGTGGACGACTTGCATTGAACACCGGCATGGCGACGGCGATTAATCTTCTCTCCAGCGATATTGAATATGTCTGCAATTAAAAAAACAACAGGGCGCAATACACATACCGTCGTGGTCGGCGACTCCCGCAACATGAAAGAGATCGATTCCGAATCAGTTCATCTCGTAATCCTCTCTCCGCCTATATGGAAACCCGGAGGATGGTCCAAAACAATCGATATCGGACGGGCGCTCAAATTCAACTCCTACACCGCATCATTAAGACTCGTTTTCGAGGAATGCCTGAGGGTGCTGAAACCCGGCTGCCATTTATGCGCCCATATAAGCAACGAACTCGAACATTGCGCGGCGGCAATGAAGAAAAACATATCCCCTTCCCGAGAGATCGAGAACGAACTCCTCGGCGCGGGCTTCATCCGCGCGGGCGTTCTTTTCACAATCAGGGAAAATCCGCAAAACGGAGCGGAAAGCAATTTTCCCGCGGGAAACGTATTGCCGAGAAGCATGGCGGTCGAAACGCGTCACGACACGATCCTAATTTTCAGAAAACCCGGAGCGCCCCCGGAACCGGGCGAATCCGACGCGGCGAAGTCCGCCCTCGCCCCTAAAGAGGCGAAACGTCTTTTCAACAATATATGGACATTCCCCGACTCGCGGGAAAAATCGACCGCGGGCGTTTTCCCTATAGAAATACCCAGACGCCTGATCAAGATGTTTTCCTTTTTCGGCGAAACCGTGCTCGACCCGTTTCTCGGGACGGGAACAACCGCCGCCGCCGCGCGGGATTGCGGAAGGTCCTCGATCGGCTACGAGGCAAACGCTTCCCTCGCGGATGCGATAAAAGAAAAGATCA
>JAKLIR010000009.1 GCA_022709505.1 bacterium
AACAGCCGCAGTTCGCCGGCGGCGTCGAGCATCCCTCTTTTCACCGAATATCCCTTGCCGCGGTTGGGCTCGTTCCGCAGCACTCTGACGCGCGGATTGCCGGCCGCCGCGCGCGCCACCACGTCCGCGGTCCCGTCAGTGCTCCCGTCGTCCACCACGATTATTTCATACTCGAGGCCCTTGTCTTCCAAATATGAAATCGCGCCCGGCAGAGTTCCGGAGAGCCGTTGCGACTCGTTATATGCAGGTATTATCAGCGACAGTTTCATTCTTTATTTCCGTTTGATTCCCGCCGTCAAGTTTTCCTTGCCACGCATACCAGCGACAATCCCGCCGGAAGGCCCGTCTTCAGGATTAGTTTCCTTTCGATCCCGTAAACAAAAGACATCGCGACTCCGATGGGCTTGGACGTAATTCCGAGATCGCTTTTAACGTTTTCCCCACCGCGAGCCCCGGAAAGCGCCATCTTGAGACGTCTCACCGTTTTGGCCGGAGCGTAGATGAAAAAGTTGCTGAATGAAAGAAGCTCGATCTTGAATCCGGCTGCGGATACCAACTCTCTCAACGACTCCTTGGAATAGCGCCGTTTGTGTTCGTGCAGTTCGTCCCAATATCCGAACATCTCCGGCGCGGCGGGAACGCTTATCGCAACTCCGCCCTCGGGCGCCGTGATCCGGTATATCTCCTTCAAGACGTCCGCGTCGCGATCGAGATGCTCCAGAACGTCTGAACACACGACTGCGGAGAAGCAGTCCGTCTTGAAAGGCAACCCCGCCTCGGCCTGAGCAGTGACGAGATTCTTCAGACCGCGCGCCCGGCAGAATCCTATCGCCGCGGGACTCGAGTCCAACCCCACTCCCAGACCGTAAATCTTTTCAAGGTCCATCAGAATCCGGCCGGCGCCGCTCCCTATGTCCAGCGCGGCCCCGCCCTCCGCTTTGAAATATCTCTCGCAGATTTCCGTGATAAGCCGCCTCTTCGCCACGAACCACCAGTGCGTTTCCTCAAGCTCGTATAATTCTCTGATGAGTGATTCCTTCAATCGTGTCTCCATCCGGCCGCGGCCGGAACCGCTCTTCGCCGTGCCAGAATATTATACATTACTTTCCCGCTGTGCTAAAATGTAGCGGGAGCAAAGTGAAAGCGACGGAGGGGTTTTATGAACGAGAGACAGGCGGCCAACTACAGGTTTTTTCAAAAACTTCTCAGGCCCGCTTACGACATAGCGATAGATACCAGCATAATGAATCCTCATTTCGCGCCGGAGGAGGGCCCTTTCGTGCTCGTTTCGAACCATAGAAGCGACATAGACCCGTTCATCATAATGGCGAACATAAAACGCCCCATCAACTGGCTCGGTGCGAGCTATTTGTGGAACATCCCGTTCGTAAAGGATTTTCTCAATTGGATCGGGGCGATCCCGGTGTCGAAGTACAAAAGCGAGATCAGGTCGGCCTTCGACGTCGCGGCCGAACTGCTCGAACAGGGGCAGGCGGTAGGCATTTTCCCGGAAGGCTGGGACTACATTTCCGCGAACCAATTCGACTGGAGCGTGGGAGAGTTTCAAACAGGTTTCGCGAGGATAGCCATGCAGTCGCACGCGCCCGTGCTCCCGGTCGCGCTCATGGGGCTTTCGGAAAAAAGAGGAGTTCAGCCTTTCCCGCCTTTCATTAGGAAGATACTCGACTACCCACTTGAAATGCAATACATAAAAGACCGCTGCGTTTACCAGAAACTCCACATAAACGTGGGCCGTGTGATTCCGTGCCCGGAAAATGCGGACTACAAGGATCGCGACGCTGTTCGCGCTTTTACCAAACAAGTGAATGAAATAGTAGTGGAACTGTACAACTCGATGCCCAAGGTGATCGGCTTCGAAAACATTCTGCCGAAACCGGCCGGACCGAGACCCCCGGAACCCTCCCCCGAAGAACAAGTTGCCGAAAAGGAACAAAACGCAGACGTCAGGAAGAAAACCAAGCACACCGACCCCGACGAGGATTACGGGGAATCGACTTGAGCGGCCGCCCGGTAGTCCGGATTTTTCACCAGAAAAATCCGGGAAATCGTAAAAAGGGCGATCTACGGCGTTGCATCATCGGCTCGAACTCGGTCACATACATCTGAGTATGCTCCCTCGTTCTCGCTTGCCTTGGGCCTCGGCAGAGCTCGGCCCGTCGAGAAACATTCTCCTCAGGAGAATTCGACATTGCATCTCATCTCTTTTTCCGATTTCAACCCACATTGGTTAAAAATGCGGATTGGGATTAATCAGAAATCTCCCTTAACTTTCTTCTCCAAGTACACGGTTTCAGCGCGCGCCGCGCATTAACCATGCGTAACCGTTCGGAGCTAAAATCCGGAATATACCCGTAGTTCGCTCACATGCAGCGGGAGAATCCGCAGACACGGCACACCATGCAGCCGCCTTCATGCTCGACCACGCTGCCGCAATCCGGACAGGAGCCGAACACTTCGAGCTGCATCGCGCTCGATCTCTCGATCGCGCCGGCTGTGAAACTATCGCGTTTGGAGCCGGTGTCGTGCCAACGGAGATATCTTTCTATCACAATGCCCAGAGCGTCCGGGCAGCTTGTTATCATGCCGCCGTTCTCCCAAGACGGGGAGTGGCACCTGATCCCGCGAAGATGTTTCACAACCTGCTCCACTTTCACGCCTGATCGCAGGCACAGGGAGATCAGCCTCGAAATCGCCTCCGACTGCGCGTCCGCGCATCCGCCGGCTTTTCCCATCTGCGTGAACACTTCGCACATTCCCCGGGAGTCTTCGTTGATTGTCACATAGAGGTTGCCGCAACCGGTGACGATCCGCTCGGTCCTCCCATACGTGACCGGAGGCCTCTCCCTCGGCGCGCTCGACATCTGATTGTCTTTATCCGTCGCCGGGGAGGCGGAGGCGCCGTCTTTGCTGAAGCTCAGGACTTGGTCCTCGCGGCTTCCGTCGCGATATATCGTGATCCCCTTGCATCCGAGTTTGAAGGCGAGGAGATATGCGTTTTCGACATCCTCGGCGGAGGCGTCTGTCGGGAAGTTGACGGTTTTTGAAACGGCGTTGTCCGTGTGTTTCTGGAAAGCGGCCTGCAGGCGCACGTGCCATTCGGGCGTTATGTCGTGCGAGGTGACGAAGAGGCGCCTGATGTCCTTCGGGATTTCCTCGAACTGGCGGATCGTTCCCTTCTGCGAAATCTTCAGCAGGAGGTCCTGTGACATCAGCCCGCGCTGGGTCATCACCTGATTGAACAGCGGGTTCACTTCCGGAAGTTCGTCCTTGTCCATCACGGTTCTGATGAATGAGACCGCGAAAAGGGGCTCTATGCCGCTCGAACAGTTTGCTATTATTGATATCGTGCCGGTGGGCGCGATGGTCGTTGTCGTGGCGTTTCTCATCTTCCGCCCGCCCGGAGCATCGAATGCGCTTCCTTTAAAATTCGGGAACGAGCCGCGTTTTTCAGCGAGGTCCGCCGACATCTCTTTCGATTCGTCCGAGATGAATTTCATGATTTTTTCGGCGATCTCCGACGCCTCTTCGGAATCGTACGGGATACCGAGCTTGATCAGCATGTCCGCGAATCCCATCACACCGAGCCCGATCTTTCTGTTGCTTTTTGTCATCGACTCGATCTTGTCCAGCGGATATCGGTTCATGTCTATTACGTTGTCGAGGAAGTGAACGGCGTCCCGAACCGTTCGCCTCAAATGCTCGAAGTCGAGCCTTCCCTGCCGCACCATGTTGGAGAGGTTTATCGAGCCGAGGTTGCAGGACTCGTAAGGCAGCAGCGGCTGCTCGCCGCACGGGTTCGTGCTTTCTATTCTGCCCACCTGCGGGATCGTGTTCGACTTGTTTATCGTGTCTATGAAGATAACACCCGGCTCGCCGTTGCGGTGCGCCATCGCCACTATCTTTTTAAATACCGCGCGCGCGTCGAGTTCCTTTGTTTTTCTCCCCGTGTGCGGGTCCACCAGCGAATACGTCGTCTCTTCCTCCACCGCCTTCATGAAGGTGTCCGTCACCGCCACCGATATGTTGAAGTTGGTGAGCTTGTCCGTGTCTTTCTTGCAAGTTATGAACGAAAGGATGTCGGGGTGATCCACGCGAAGGATCCCCATGTTGGCGCCGCGTCTCGTGCCGCCCTGCTTGATTATCTCCGTGGCTGAATTGAAAACCTGCATGAACGACACCGGGCCGCTCGACGCCCCTCTCGTGGAGCGAACGGTGGAATCCTTCGGGCGAAGCCTCGAAAAACTGAATCCGGTCCCGCCGCCCGACTTGTGTATCAGCGCCGTGTTTTTCACCGTCTCGAAGATGTCCTCCATCGAATCGTCAACCGGCAGCACGAAACAAGCGGAGAGCTGTTGCAGGTCCCGGCCCGCGTTCATCAGCGTCGGGGAGTTCGGCAGAAAATCCAATGTCGCCATCATCCCGTAGAATGTTTCTTCGACCGCTCTGACGTCCGCGAGCGGATCATATATCTTGTCTGCCGATGCAATGTTTCTCGCCACCCGGCGAAACATATCTTCCGCGGTCTCGCAGACTTTATTATGTTCGTCTTTCCTTAAATATCTTCTTTCGAGAACTTTCTGTGCATTTTGGGTGATCTTCGGGGTTGTTTCCTGATCGTTAAAAATGTTCGAAACCGATTCTTGCGACATCGACGGGGCCTCATTTTGTTGTTTATTTTAAGCACCAAAAGATCGGATTGAACCCTGATTCGGGTTTAACCGGAGAACGGGGCGTACCGCTGTGGTTTTACTATGTAAATTCAAAAAATTATTGGTTCGCTCTATTAAGTTTCACGTTTCATCCGGGCGCTCCCATATTAGAATGAAAGAAAGTCCGTGTCAAGAGGAGGTCTAACAAAAAAATACAACATATAGTGTTAGCCGCACACTTATCCACAATGTATTGTGTAGCGCTGTAATGATGATTATTCCAAAATAAATTAATAATTCTTTTTCATCCTTTAATTATCGATAAATAATATTGAAAACACGATATATCGAGAAAAAAACACAGAAAAATATATATATATTTTTTTAAATACCGATATCAGGCTGTTAATAACTCGTTGAAAAGCTGTTAATATCTTGTGAGATACTTGTTGAAAAAATAATCGTTGATTTTCTCGTGAAAAACATGGTGTCTGGATTCGGACTATGCGGAATTCGGTTAGAGCCGCCGGAAAAGGAGACGAGAGTGATGGAAAGTGTGTTTTGTTTTTCTTGACGATGGGTTATTTTTCACTGGGGAATATTGAGAAATTGATTTTAATTAGCTTGTAGAAATAATGAATACTGGTCTATATTATTTACTTATGTGCGCGCGCGGGAATGCGCAAATTTAGCGTTTCCCGATATCGACAGTGCTTGGAGACAGCCTCGCAAAGGCCGAGGAATGCCGAGCGAGACAAAATATATCAAGCCGAAGGGCTCCGGTGAAAAAGGAACCGAGAGGCGCAAGAGGTGTTTGAAATGGAAGAAAAAGGAACGTTGCGGGTTAAGGTCGGGCTTGCGGAGATGCTGAAAGGCGGAGTGATCATGGATGTCACGACTGCGGAGCAGGCGAAGATCGCCGAGGACGCGGGAGCGGTATCGGTCATGGCGCTTGAGAGAGTGCCGTCTGACATACGGGCGCAGGGCGGTGTTGCGAGGATGGCGGATATAGACATCATTCTTGCTATAAAAAAAGCTGTCAGCATCCCCGTGATGGCGAAGGTGCGGATAGGCCACTTCGCGGAAGCGCAGATACTCGAAGCCGTCGGTGTGGACTTCATAGACGAAAGCGAAGTCCTGACGCCCGCCGATGAGAGTTTTCATATCGACAAGTTCGCGTTCAATGTTCCGTTCGTTTGCGGAGCGAGAGACCTCGGCGAGGCGCTGCGGAGGATCGGCGAGGGCGCGGCGATGATAAGGACCAAGGGCGAGGCCGGCTCGGGGAACATCGTGGAGGCCGTTCGCCACATGAGATCGGTGATGGGCTCGATCAGGAAGATCACGCAGCTTCCGGACGAGGAGTTGATGGCCGAGGCGAAGAATCTCGGTGCGCCGTACGAGCTCGTGCGCTACGTGAAGCAGAATGGCAAGCTCCCCGTTCCGAACTTTGCAGCGGGTGGGATCGCGACTCCGGCGGATGCGTCTCTCATGATGCAGCTTGGAGCGGAATCGGTTTTCGTGGGTTCGGGCATCTTCAAATCCGAGGACCCGGCGTCAAGGGCGAAAGCCATAGTTGACGCGACGACGCACTATAAGGATCCGAAAGTTCTCGCGGAAGTTTCCAGAGGGCTGAAACAGGCGATGCCCGGACTCGACATCGCCAAGATAGACGGGAAAGACCTGCTTCAAACAAGAGGCTGGTAGGGAAGGGATATTTTGGAACGCATCGGTGTTCTCGCGCTACAGGGAGATTTCGAGCGGCATATAAAAGCGCTCGAAAAAGTCGGGGCAAGCGCCTTGGAAATCAGGAAGGCGGGAGACCTCGACGAAACGACGGGGCTGATAATTCCCGGCGGCGAGTCCACGACGGTGAGCAAGCTTTTGAGGCGCTACGGTCTGGATCGCGCGATCAAGGAAAGGTTCGAGGCGGGGAGCCTCGCGATTTACGGGACATGCATGGGTGTGATAATCGTCTCGCGGGAAGTGCGGGACTACCCGGAGCTCGTCCGCTTCGGATTCCTCGACATAGAGGTCGAGCGAAACTCATACGGTCCTCAGGTGGAAAGTTTTGAAGCGCCCGTGCGGGTGGACGCGGGCGGCGGACCGGTGGTTTTCAACGCCGTGTTCATAAGGGCGCCGCGCATAGTAAGCGCCGGCCCGGAAGTGAGGATTCTCGCGCGATATGAAGACTATCCGGTGCTCGTCTCCCAAGGTCTTTGTCTCGGGGGCACTTTCCATCCGGAACTAACGGACGACGGCGGGATCCATTCTTTATTTATTGAAAGTTTCGCCAAAAAGGCGAAGAGGAGACCGGCTTAGAACTTATATGGACATCCAGCTCGATCGAATCACACGAGACAGAGCCCGCAAGTCCGGGAAGGCTCAGGCGTCCAAGCAGGGAAGGGCGACGACCGGAAAACAATCCGAAAAGTCTTTCGGACTCAAGCTTCTTGAGACGCAGAGAGCCGCTCTTCGCGAAGAACTCGACACCCTCCTTTCGAGCATAGACGAACAAGCGCAGAAGATAGAAAAGAGCCTGACCTTCGAATCGCTCGAGGCGTACCGCGAACTGATAAAGAAGTTCGTGGGGATCGCCGTAAACGAGCTGTACGCGGTGGAGGAGAAATTGAGCGTCAGCAAGACCGGCAAGAAAAAATCGCTTTTGATAGTAAAAAAGCTCGATGAGGAACTCGAGACACTCACCCACGAATTTCTGAATCGGCAGCAGAACCTCGTGGCGTTTCTCGGGAGACTGGATAAAATACGGGGCCTGCTGCTGGATCTGTATTCGTGATGGGGATATGCCACTAAGAGACATCATCGGTCAGCCCGTCGCCGTGCGGGCCGTAGGCGGAGCGCTCGGCGCGAACAGAATCACGCACGCCTTTCTGTTTGAAGGGCCGGGCGGAGTCGGCAAGAGGACGACCGCTCTCGCTTTCGCACAGGCGGTTAATTGCCCCCAAGCGGTTTCCGGCGACGGCTGCGGAGTTTGCCCCGCGTGCCTGAGAATCGCCAAGATGATCGACGTTGACGTCCGCGTGTTCTCCACCTCATATCTCGGATATAAGAAACCCGAAGCGATAGAGATCCGGCAGGAAGCGTACATAACCCCCAATACCGCGCGGCGGAAATTCATTATCATCGATGACGCGGACCGCATGAACGCGGAAGCCGCCAACTTGTTGCTGAAAATCCTCGAAGAGCCTCCGGAGTTCACGGTCTTCGTCCTACTTACCGAAAACGCGCAGCGGGTTCTGCCGACGATCAGGTCCAGAACGCTGCCCGTTTCGTTCAGGCCTTTGTCGCTGGAAGACACGGTGTCCGCGGTCGCGGGGCGGCTTTCCGCACGGGAAGTGGGCTATCTTTATCCGATCGCGAAAGGCAACACGGGCGCGATACTGCAACTTAGCGAGGACCGCGGCCTGAAAGAACTGTTCGAGGACATACAGGCGGAGCTCAGCGAGCGGCTTCTCAAACCGGTTCCGGCCTCTCCCATGCGGCTTTCGGAGGAGATCGCCGCGCTCGCCGAACGGCTGAACGTTTCGGACGAGGACGACTCTAAATCGATCGCACAGAGGAAATCGACCATTTCCGTGCTCGAGATAATGATGACCGCGATCGAAAGGAGCTTCATAAGCACCGGCGCGGCGGAAGGCTCTACTATGAAACTCCGGTCAGGATGCCTGTTGCTCGAAACGGTTTTAGGAACGATAAAGGCGATCGAAGGCGGCGCCTTCACGGCCCTCGCCCTTGAAAATATGGTAATTTCATTCGCTTCAATTCTGGAGCATAAGGAGAAAGTCTCATGAAAATAAGATCGGGCGAAGTCCGATTCGACTATCTTAACAAAGCGTTCTTTTTCGACGCAGGCGACATTCAGGCCGAAGTGGGAGTTCTGATTGTTGTGGAAACGGATTTCGGGCTCGACACCGGAATTCTTTCGCAGGAAATAGAGGAGAGGGATTTCGACGAACCCGAGCTTCCTCTCAAGAAAATACTGAGAGTGGCCGGGCAGGACGACCTTGAGAAAATCGAGGCTCTCGCGCCGAAAGAAACGAAGTCGTACGAAGTGTGCGAAGAGGAGATCCGTAAAGCCGACCTCGGAATGAAGCTGGTAAACGCCCGCTACACGCTGGACGGCTCGAAGGTCACATTTTGCTACACGGCGGACGGCAGGGTGGATTTCAGGGAACTCGTCAAAACCCTCGCGGCCCGGCTGAAGACGCGAATCGAACTCAGGCAGGTCGGGGTCAGAGACGAAGCGCGGCTGTATGGAGGCATGGGCCCGTGCGGAAGGCCGCTTTGCTGCGCGAGATTCCTGCGCGACTTCCAATCGGTGTCGATAAAGATGGCGAAAGAGCAGGGTCTCCCTCTGAATCCGCTGAAAATATCAGGAATCTGCGGGCGCCTGTTCTGCTGCTTGAAATATGAATATGACACGTACCTCGAAATAAAAGAACAACTTCCCAAAGCGGGAGAAACAATAACGAGAGAAGGAATCAAGGGCAGGGTTGTAACGATCAACGTGCTTCGGCACACGGTAGAACTTGAGTCCGAAGAAGGCGGCAGGGTCTGGGTGGAGATGCCCGCGCCTGAATTTGCGCCGCTACCGCGGGCAGCGGGATGCGGGAAAGACGCCGAAGGAAAGGAACCTTGCACGTGTTGCGGCGGAGAACCCGCCTCCGGGGAGTCTAAACCGGACGATGCGCCGCCGCCGGAAGCTCCGGCAAGCAAAGGCTCCGACAAACCTGTTTCATAGCTATCAGCAAACGCGGCGAAACACCGCGGTTTTTATCACAGCGGCAACCGGTGCTAAGCAACATGGGAATGAAGAAAATAAAAATATTCGATGCCGAACCGGGAATGATCCTCGCCAAACCCGTCGTGGTTCTTCATTCCAAGGGCAGGGAGTTGATGCAGCCCGGTTTCGTTCTCGAAAAGCCGCACATAAAACGACTCGGCATCTGGGGGATCGAAAGTATTTTCATCGAAACATACGACGGGGACGACGACAACAACCAGATATTCAACGAATCGGTTCGAATGCTCGCGCGCCAGACCTATGAAGACGCGATTTCCTCGCTCGCGAAGATTTCAAAGAACCTGATAAGCGATAAGGAATGCGATATATCTCAGGTAGCGAGAACCATCTCTCACATTCTCGAAGTGATCTCCCTCGAACAGGGCGTCCTCAGCATTCTGTCGAAGCTCCGGGAGGCGGACGAATACATTTATAAGCACAACGTGGATGTTTGCGTAACCGCCTTGATCCTCGGCCGTGCGATGAATTTAAACAACGATCAACTTCACGACCTCGGCACGGCGTGCCTGCTTCACGACCTCGGTCTGGCGGCGTACAAAAACGAGAAGTGGGACAACTCGCAGATAACCAAGGAACCGGAGAACATACGCAAACACCCGCTTCGCAGCGCGGAAATGGCCTCGCAAATCAAGGGCATCGGGAAAGATGCGATAACTATAATAAACCAGCACCATGAATACGTGGACGGCTCCGGCTACCCGGAGGGAAAGAAAAGCGATGAAATCATCCTTCTCTCCCGGATATGCGCGGTGTCCGAAGCCTATAACACTCTGGTGTCTCCTTACGAAAACGAAAACAAGGTGGATCCCCATGAAGCCATGGTGAAAGTGGTGGATCCGAAATTCAACAGGTTCGATCCCGAAGTGCTTCGGGCGATGATCAGCAATATGGCGATCTATCCCGCCGGGACTTTCGTTCAGTTGAACAACGCAATGAGAGCGGTTGTAATATCGAGCACTAAAGATAATCCGCTTAGGCCGAGGCTGCTCGTCCTTTATGAATCGGAAACCAAGCCTATCAAGCCTTTCCCCGCGGACCTCAGCCAGCCCGGCTATCAGGAATGGTACATAGACAAAGTTGTTCCTTCGGATAACATCATGAAATCAATCGAGCACATCGTAAGACTGTAGTCACGGAGAGTATCTCACCGGTTTTCGATCCATGAACGTCACGAGGTCTCTCACTCCCGCCTCTTCAATCATCCTCGCGGCGATGTCGAATCCCGCTCCTATCCGCTCCGGGACGTGCGCGTCGGACCCGACGGATACCGGGACGCCGAGTTCGGCGGCGTACCGCAGCAGGCCGACTGTTATGTAAGGCCTCCCGATCGGCGAGAATATCCCGGCCGTGTTGATCTCCACCGCCATTTTTCCCTCTGAAACCAATTCGATTATTTCGCGGGAAAGCCGCTCGTACAGCTTTTCGTGGTCAGAGAAGTAAACGCTCTCGCCGGAAGAGTCGTACCGGTCGAATTTGCGGATCAGGTCAATGTGAGACAATGTGTCGTAAATCTTGAGCGAGACGAGTTCTCGCATTGCGCCGAAATAATCCTTCAGAAGCCTTTCCGCTCCTCTGTCCCGCAAGTGCTCCTTGAAAACGTCCTCGTTCAAATCCCACAGCACGTGTCCGGTGTCGCCCTTGTCCCAATCCACGTCGTGAATGCTTCCCGGCAGCAGGTGGACCGAGCCGTGGATACCGGAGACGCGTAACCCTCGCGCCTTCGCCTCATCCGTGATCTCCGCGATCTGGCGGCTTATTTCCTCTTCCTCGCCCGCCAAATAGTCGAACTCGAATCCGACCGGATGCCCGCACTCCGCGAACAGTCCGAAAAAACGGCCGGTCTCCTCGGGAGTCATTGCATAGTCGTAATCCCTGTTCGGCCCGCGCCGGTACTTCACCGGCAAAGTAGGATGCTCTCTCGTCCCGAGTGTAATTCCGAGTTTAGCCGCGCTCTCAAGCATGGGCGCCAGCTCGTGCGGCGGCGGCGGATATGTATGCGGCCTCGTGTGAGTGTGATCGTCATGTATCAGCATTCAGCCTCTCCGAAGCTTCATGGAATTCATCTTGTGGAAACAGCTCCGGCCCCTCAAGAATCCCGACGAACAATCCGCCGGAATTAAAAGATCAATGAGCATATCATACAATATAACAATTCTTATTCGAACATCAATTCTCAATCGCGAGCTATGTTTTACAGCGCCGCGCGCCTGAAATGGAGTGAGAGTTGTTTTGACAACAGAGACTTGTTTTGTTAGCATGACATTCTTAAACCGGATTTTTCCGGAGAAAAATCCGGGGTGGTTGGATGAAGAGGAGGAAAACGGGATTGGAAAGGAAGCTCGCCGCCGGAAAGTTTTTTTTGGCCGCCGTGCTTATGTTCGCTCTTGCTTTCCTTGTGTTCGGAGACACTCTCGGACACGGCTTCTTCGATCGGGATAAAAATCTCATCCTCGAAAATCCGTCGATAAAAACTCTGTCGGTGAAAAGCGCGACCGGGCTTTTCCGGGGTAAAGACTATTTGGATTTTCTCCCCCTGCGCATGTTGTCTTATGCAATCGACTATTCATGGACCGGAAAGAATCCGAGAGGGTACCATCTTACGAATCTAATCCTGCATTCGGCGAACGGAGTAATTATTTATCTTATCGCGGTCCTGCTGCTTTCGGCGGTGGTTCCGCGCGGCGCGTGGCGGGCGAGGCGCCGGATCGCGGCAGCCGTTTGCGCGGCGCTGTTCGTCGCGCACCCCGTTCACGTGGAGCCCGTGGCGTGGATCGCGTGCCGCAAGGAGGTGCTGTCCTCCTTCTTCTATCTTTTCGGATTCTATTTTTTCATGCGGCACAGAGTCAAGGGCGAGCCCGTGGGGTTCAGAAGCGGATACATCATCTCGCTCGTTTCTTTCATTGCGGCGATGCTCTCCTGCCCGTCCGCGGTGAATTTTATTTTCGCCGTCGCGCTTTTCGACATAGTGTTCCCGGATACCGCGCGGAAAACGGTGCGCCGGCACAGAATTCAGGAATACTTAGTATATCTCGCCGCTTTCGGCATTGTTTTCACCATATACATTTTATTCGCGATCAAGCTCAAGATGATAACCGGTCTTTACGGCGGAAGCGTCGGGGCGCACATCGCGACAGTGCTCGGCATAGCGAAGTTCAACATCGGCAAATTACTTTTTCCGGCCGGGCTCAGCCTTGTTTACGACATCCGGCCCGGCGGTTTTTCAGGAGCGGCGGTCTCGGCGGCCGTAGTCGCCGCAGCGATTCTTTTATTCGTATTATTCTTAAAGAGAAGACCGCTGATGAGCTTCGGCATCGGATGGATATTCGTCGCCCTTTTACCCTACATGAACATTTTTCCGTTCAACACCGCGGCGGCGGACAGGTTCGAGTACGTTGCCGTTTTCGGAATCGCTCTTTTAGCGACAGGCATCGGTTTGTGGATGGCGGAAAGAGGAAAAGCGGGAAAAGCCATGGCGGGCGTATTGATGTTTTTGCTGCTTGGCGCGTATTGCCGCGTAAGCTATGGGTATGCGTCCTGTTGGGCGTCTGAAACCGTTCTATGGGAGAGAGCGGTGAAGATCGCGCCGGGGACGGTGAGAAGCAGAGTCGGGCTTGGGCTGGCGTATCTGAAAACCGGCAAGACGAACGAGGCGCACAGGGAAATCATACAGGCCCTTCGGATAGGGCCCGAGGATCCTGATGCGTACGCGGGCGCGACGCGGCTTTTCATAGACGAAAAAAGGTATTCCGACGCTCTTCTTAGCGCGAAAAAAGGATTGAAATTCGATTCGGACCGGATTGAACTTCACTATCTCACCGGGCTTTCCTATCTGGGGCTCGGCCGCTATGAGCAGGCTTTGAAGGTTTTTTCGGCGGTCAGAAAAGTAGATCCTTCGTATGGCGACATAAATTTTTACATGGAAAAAACAACGACCGAGCTTGGGAAAGTCGTACCCTATGAGCGGTTTAAGGAAATCATAGACGGAATAAAATAAACCTCCGAATCCTTCCTTGTGGTTCTGCGCGCCATTGACAAATCGGGGATTAACCCCGGCCCGGGGCCCGCCTGAGAGCCCGAGTCTCGTTAAAATTCAAAGTCTAACCGGCGTTTTCAGTCTTTGTAAGAAATAATGACTTTTCTGTTTTTTCCCGTGCCCTCGCTCGTTGTCGCGATGTGGTCATAAGTTGAGAGAGTGAGGTGCACGATGCGCCTGTCCTGAGGCGGCATCGGCGCGAGAGCTTCCGGTTTCTTGGATTTCAGAACTTTTCTCGCAACGGATCTTGCGAGCTTTTTCACCGAAGTTTCGCGGCGCTGCCGGTAGTCGCCGACATTCACCAGTATCTTTTTCTTGTTGCCGTATTTCTTGGTCATTATGACGTTCGTTAGAAACTGAAGGGCGTCGAGCGTCTGGCCGAACTTACCGATGATCACGCCTGAGTCGTCGCCCCCGATGTCAACGTATATGTTGTTCTCGCCCTCGATAACTTCGATGTCGCATTTCACTTCAAGACAGGAGAACACTTTGGTCACGAAATCCTTCACCACGTCTTCCGGGGTGACGTTGTCCGGATAAGCGACGTGGGGATTTCCCTGCACATGTCCGATTTCGTCTTCGAAATCTTCTTCGATGCGGTTGAAGTTCGAATCGTCGTGCTGTTTCAGGAAAACCCTGATTTTCACGGGTCTCGAACCGATGAAGCCGAACAGGCCTTCGCGATGGGTTTCGAGGACTTCCACATCGACGTCTTCCCGCGTGACGCCGAGTTTTTCGAGAGCGGCTTTGAGGGCTTCTTCCTTGTTTCGGCCTTCTTGTATGACCTCGTTCATGTGTTCACCTTGAAGTGATATGTGGAAGCCGCCGGAGCGAACTCCGGTGACTTACTATCTCTTTTTGTAATTTTCGCTGTAGATCGGCAAGTATTATCTTTTTCTTTTTTTTCCGCCTTGCTTGCCGGCGGGATATGTCTTTTTTACGACCGCGCCGGGCGTAGCGGGATTTTTTGCCGCTTTTTCCGCTTTCGCGGCGGGCTGCGGTATTTCCTCGCTTTTAGTTCTCGCCGGTTCTTTTTTTACGGCCGTCGTTTCAGCTTTTACATATTTAGTATCCGTTTTGTCCGGTTGTTTTTTTCCTTTTAACTCGCCGGTTTTCGTCGATCCGCCCTTTTTCTCGGGGAGTTTGGTCAGACCTTGCTGGATGAATTGAAGCACATTCGACACACCCCAGTACAACAGCACTCCGGTAGGCATCATGAACGCGAAGTAGATGATCATGAGATTCATCATCCACATCATGCCCTTTTGCTGCGGATCGACCGTCATCATCTTCTGCTGGATAATGGTTGTCACCGCCATGAGCGCCACCACCACCAGCGCGGGCGTGTAGAGGTATGAATTCGCGAAAAATCCGATCCCGGTCGCTCCGATGTCTATCATCCCGGGCATTATCGTGTGAATGTTGCCGAGAAAATCCGGCACGAGCTTAGTTATCGCGGCCGAGGTGAGGTCCATCCCGTAGAATGAAGTGTTTATGAATAGGTAGCCGTTGATTTCAGGAAAACGCAGCACTTGGAACAGTATGATGAAAATCGGGATTTGCAGAAGCATCGGGAGACAACCGCTTATCGGATTGAACCCGACCTCTTTGTAGAGCGCCATCATCTCGCGGTTCATCCGCTCGCGGTCGTCCTTGAATTTCTCCTGCAGCTCTTTCATGCGAGGCTGTGCGACCTGCATGGCTTTCATCCCGCGCATACTGCCGAGGGTTATCGGCAGCAGAACGAGGCGGATGAGCAGGGTAAGAAGTATTATGTCCCACCCGTAGTTGTGGGTGTAATTATGGGAAAACAATAAAAACTGAACGAAGATATCCTGTAGAAAGCCCAATGTGGAAAGTGCCTTTTCTATAAATCCGCGGCTAACCTTTTTAGAGAGGGGTCAGGGGACCGGGTCGTATCCGCCTTTTGAAAAAGGATTGCATCTCAACAGCCGCCACATCGCGAGTGCGCCGCCGCGAATTATCCCGTGTTTCTGAATCGCTTCGGCCGCATACTCCGAGCAGGTCGGCTGGAACCTGCAAGCCGGCGGCAGCAGCGGGGATACGTATCGCTTGTAGAGTTTTATTGCGCCTACCGCGATTCGCCTCATCTACCGCTTGCCGTTCCCCGGAAGTTTCTCGAACAGCCTTCCGATTTCTTCCCTGACTTTTACCATGGTCTCTCTGTTGACTGGCAGCCTGCAGAGAATAATGACTTCTTTTCCTTCAAGCGCCGCGTGCGGATTTGTTCTGACATACTCCTTCAGCACGCGTTTCATACGGTTTCTTCTCACTGAACCGCCGAGTCTCTTCGGCACGAATACCGATATTCGGGAATTCGAGTCCGGGCGGGTCCTGAAGATAAGGGTGACGTATCTGCCGGTCACCCTTCGTCCGTCCTTGAAAATCAGATCGATGTCTTTGCGCGCGCTTATCGAAGCGCGCGGCCTCAATCTCTTTCCCTCAGACGGTGGTGAGTCTTTTTCTTCCTTTAGTCCGCCGCGCATTTAGTACTCTTCGGCCCCCTTTTGTTTTCATGCGGGCCCTGAAACCGTGCTTTCTGGCGCGTCTCCTATTGTGTGGTCTGAACGTCGGTTGCATCTCTTCTCCCTCATTTCGAAAAGCCGGGCGCATGCGCAAATTCCGGCACAAGATGGATAATATACCATATTACAATTTGTTTTTCAACCCGGACAAGCCGGTTGAAACCGAAACCGAATCCGGGAATCATGAAAAAACGGCTTGAATTAATTCTATTCAGGATTCCGCGGGCGCCGGCTCTTGCGCGGCCGGCTCCTGCGTTACCGAATAGCTGTTCCGCCGGATGAAATGTTCTATCTGCTGCAAGGTCTTTTGAAGAGTGTCGTCGGATTTCCGGTGTGCTTCCACCCTTTTCGCGGTGTTGCAGACTGAGGACGGCCCGACGTCGAATATCTCCCCGAGTTTCTCGAGCGGCGTGTCGGTCATGTTGCGGCAAAGGAATATCGCCGCGTTCCTCGGCGGGTTAGGCTTGGTCTTGTTGTCCGTTATCGAATCGGTCGAAACGCTGTAATACTCCGCCGTCTTATTGATTATCACTTCGGGCGGAATCGTTATCGGCGCGGGGATGCTGTCCGCCTTACTCACTTTTTCAGCGAAACCGGCCGCTCCGAGAACACGGGTTTTCTTCAAGAGAAGCGTAATCGGGGCGAGGTCCGTGCTTGCCGCCGCCTCGATGTATTGCTGATATCTCTTTCTCCGCCGCCTCGGGTTGCCTCCGTAATTTGAAAGGATGTCTTTGGTATATATCAACGGCGGCTGATCATTCGGTAGAACGTATTTTGAGTGACTGCTCCACGGATACAGGTCCGGGTGTTTCGCAAGCCCCTTGCTCACCGGCAGCAAATGAATGTACCGGCACAACTTCAGAAGGTAGCGAGGTTTTTCAATAATCGTGCTGAGATATCTACCCTTGAACACTTGCGAAGCCTGACGCCGCCTCGTGTTCACGTAAGCGGTGTAGTGGCTGTTGATGTATTGCATCGCCTTGACCATGTTCGCGCGCGGTGTTTCGAACAACAGTTTGTATCCGTCGTCCAAAAGGGTGAAAGCGTGAAGAATCAGGTTATAGCGGCGAACCGCGTTATCGAGTATCTCGAGTAATTTCCTTCTGTCTATATCATCCATGAAAAGTGTCTGATCCGACATAGCGGCGGCCGATATGAAATATACGGCGCCCGGGAATTCTATACGAGTGGGCCTTGGCACGGGTGCAACCTCCTTAATTCTTATCGGGTCGTAATTTGTCCGGCATGTTGCTTATTCAACCTGATTTTTCACCGGAAAAATCCGGGAAATCGTAAAAAGGGCGATCTACGGAGTTGCATCATCGACTCGAACTCGGTCACATACGAAACAGTATGCTCCCTCGTTCTCGCTCGATACGCCTTGTATCTCATCTCTTTTTCCGATTTCACCCCACATTTGTGAAAAATGCGGGTTAACTCTTGATCTTGGAAAGAAGACAGTTGACAACTTAAAATGGTTCTTTCCCTTCGAAAATCGTTTGTCCGTTTTGTCCGTTGCGGATGAGGCAGTCCCGAATACCTATTAATTAAGTATATGCGGGGATGAAGGTTTCTCCAGAAATTCTTGGGTTCAATCCCTCCCCCCCGATTTTGTCGAGGACCGAAATTCCTCTCACTCAGGGCCGATGTCCGAGATCAAGCATCTCCAATATGGTTAATTTCGCCCGAACGGACAAACCGGACAATCCGTAAATTATAACAATAGCTATCAACCTGTCAATTCATTTTCACCAATCACATCAGTTCATTTCTTGGTGAGCGGCTGTAATAATTTCTTTCACATTGATTTTTGTGTCGGAAGAGGGCTGATTAGCCTTTGAAATATGAACAAAAAATTCAATGTTTCCTTTAGGTCCTTTGACTTTTGAATGGGTAGCCGCCTCCACATTTGCCCCTAATTTTCTTATCCCCTCTATCACCTCATTCAATATCTCTTCATGCGTAGAAGCTTTTCTCACCACACCGCCTTTTCCCACTCTCTGCGGCCCCGCTTCGAACTGCGGTTTCACGAGAGCAAGAATCGACGCGTTGTCTTTCAGCAATATTATAAGCGCCGGGATGACTTTTAGCAACGATATAAATGACACATCAACAACCATCAAATCAAAAAGCGTGTCAAACTTTTCAGGTGTGAGGTATCTTGCGTTTGTTTTTTCAAAGACCGTCACTCTCGGGTCGTTTCTCAGCAACGGATCAAGTTGTCCGTACCCCACGTCCACACAGCACACCGTCGCGGCGCCGCGTTCGAGCAGGCAATGTGAGAATCCTCCTGTCGAGGCCCCGATATCTATTGTGTTCAACCCCGCGGGATCGATTCCGAAAACATCGAGGGCGCCGGCAAGCTTGTCTCCTCCCCGGCTTACGAACTTAGAGGTTTTTCCCCTGAGCCTGATTTCCGCATCGGGCTGCACTTGCGCGCCGGCTTTAGTCACGGGAACGTCATTGACGAGCACGTTTCCCGCCATGATCAGCGCTCTCGCTTTTTCCCTCGAAGGCGCGAGTCCGGATTCGAAAAGGATGTTGTCGAGTCTTTTACCCGCCATTGCCGAATTATAACATCCGTTGCGCCGGAAGTGGATTTCTTTGTGGTATAATATGTTGTCAAAAAAGTCATTATTCAAGAATTCAAGGGGGCTTGTTTTAGAGATGCACACACCCGAACCGTGGGTAATATGGGTAATACTTGCGGCGATACTTGTGATAGCCGAGATTTTCACGGCGGGATTTTTCATAATGTTTTTCGGGCTCGGCGCGCTTCCCGCAGCGGCGGCCGCATATTTCGGCGCACCAATATTCTGGCAGTTGATGATATTCATTATATCGTCATCGCTGCTTCTTGCTTTCGCCCGGAAATTCGCGTTGAAAGTGACGGCGGGCGCGCCGGCGAACATAGGGGCGAACCGAATGACAGGCAGTTCCGGCATAGTTCTGGAGGAAATAAACCCGACGACGGCGACGGGGCTGGTCAGGATAGACAGGGAGGAATGGCGAGCTGAGTCGGAAGGCGGAGCGGTTATCGAACCCGGAGAATGGGTTGAAGTTATAAGGGTTGAAGGAACGCGCGTAGTGGTGCGATCCAAAAAACAAACCACGGAGGAAAATCAAACATGATAATGCTTGCCGGAGCGATTATTGTTTTTTTGATTATTTTCTCGGCCATGGGGCTGAGGATCATTCGTCCCTATGAAAAAGGAATAGTTGAAAGGCTCGGAAAGTTTCAACGCACGGCGGAAAGCGGACTGAATCTCGTATTCCCGATAATAGAGACCATAGTAAAAGTCGATATGCGCGAACAGGTGATAGAAGTTCCGCCGCAGGAAGTCATCACCAAGGACAACGTTGTAGTAACGGTTGACGCCGTTGTTTACACCGAAGTGACGGACCCGGTGAAGGTGAAGTACAACGTTGAGAATTTCTACATGGCGACCATCAAGCTGGCTCAGACGAATCTGAGGAACCTCGTCGGGGACATGACTCTCGACGAATCTCTCACGTCGCGCGATTCGATCAACGTACATCTGCGTGAGATTCTCGACACCGCAACCGACAAATGGGGCGTGAGGATCACAAGGGTCGAACTTCAGAGGATCGAGCCTCCGCAGGACGTTACGAACTCGATGCACAGGCAGATGAAGGCGGAGCGGGAGCGGCGGGCGACGGTGCTCGAAGCGGACGGGCAGCGCGAAGCGGCGATCAAGACGGCGGAAGGACGCAAACAGGCCGCCATCCTCGAAGCTGAAGGAAAAGCGGCGGCGATCAAGCAGGTCGCGGACGCGGAAAAATACCAGAAAGCGGCGGTGGCCACCGGCGAGGCCGAAGCCATCGTAAGCGTTTTCAACGCCATTCATCAAGGCAAGCCCGACAGCGAACTCATAACCCTGAAATATCTCGAAGCCCTCTCGGCCATCGCAAACGGGCAGGCCACGAAAATATTCCTACCCCTCGAAGCTTCCGGGATAATGAGCGGCATCGGCGCGGTTGCCGAAATGCTGAAGGATAAAATCGAGGTGCAGCAGAAACAAGCGTGACGCCGGATCCAACGGCAGGATTCTGGTTGAATCAAAGAGTCATAACATTTGAAGGCGATATCCCACGCCCGGTTCGGTGACGAGAAGGCGCGGCATGTTGGGATCGAGTTCGAGTTTCTGGCGAAGATGCCCCATGTAAACTCTAAGATACTGCACATCCTGTGACGCCCCCGGTCCCCATACTTCGCGTAGTATGTGCCGGTGAGTCATGACCTTTCCCGCTTGTTGCACGAAAAGCTTCAAGAGGTTGAATTCGGTTGAAGTAAGATGTATCTGCCTCCCCTCCACAGTTACCTCACGCTTTGTGAAATCTACCGTCAGAGGCCCGGATTTGAAGATCGGTTCCGGGGTTTCCCGCTTTCCGCGCCGGAAGCAGACGCGCAGCCTTGCGAGGAGTTCGGGAACGCTGAACGGCTTCGTGAGGTAGTCGTCCGCGCCGAGATCGAGAGCCTTCACAATTGTTTCCTCATCGTTTACCACTGAAAGCACCATGACGGGGCGGTCGAACCATTCCCTTAGTTTTTTCAGCACCTCTATTCCGTTCATATCCGGAAGGTTCATGTCGAGAACAATCAGGTCCGGCGGGTGCGACGCGGCGCTGACGAGGCCGTCTTGTCCGGTGGCGGCTTCGTCCACATCGTATTCGTGTGCTTTGAGCGCGGTGCGAAGCAAACGTCTTATCGGAGGCTCATCATCGATCACCAGAATGAGCTGTTTTCCGGTTTCGTTTGTCATTTATCGTTCTCCAAGGGTAGGAGGATTGTGAACTCCGCGCCGCCTTCGGGATGGTTTCTCGCGAGCAGCTTGCCCCCGTGCGCCTCCACCCAGCCTTTTGCGATTGCGAGCCCGAGGCCGGTGCCCCCGGTTTTCTGCGGATCGGCTCTCCAGAACTTTTCAAGAACCTGCTCGGGATGATCGACCGGAAGGCCCGGACCAAAGTCTCGCACACGGATGGCCATTATTCCATCCTCAGCATCCACTTTGATTTCCACCGGTGTTCCGGCGGGAGTGTGCACCGCGATGTTATGAAGGATGTTCGCGAATGATTGTTCTATAAGAAGAAAATCCATTTTCACCAGAGGCGGATCATCTGGAATGCTTATCTTGACCGGATGGCCGGCGAGGTCTTTTTCAAGATATCTCATGGCGGTGCTGATGAGATCGTTGACGTCGCCCGCGTCCCGTCTCAAAGGAACGACCCCCGATTCCAGCCGTGTCATATCGAGAAGATTCTTCACGAGCCGCGCAAGCCTTTGCGAGGCTTTCATGATTTCTCCCGCGAGTTCCTCTATCGAATCGGAGTTGCGGATGACGGCCGGATCGAGTAGCGCGCTCGCCGAGCCTTCGATGGTTGCGAGAGGGGTTTTCAGCTCGTGGGACACGGAGTTCAGGATTGATTTATAGAGTCGTTCGGACTCCTGAATCAGCATGGTTCGTCGAGCGATATCGTTGAATTGCTCTCGTTCGACGCCCATCGCAAGCTGACGCGCGAAGGTTTCCGCGAGCGCCATCGTCTCCGGGGTGTCGGCTTTTTTCCTTTTCGGCTTCAGCCCCAGAACGCCTACGGTTCCCTGAGATGCGATCAAGGGGATGTAAAGGGCCTTGGCCGTGGGCAGTGTTTCGGTGAACAAGCCCGCCGGTTTGCTGTACAGCGCGGCCCATTCCGCGACCGCCATCTCCTTTTCATCCATGACGAAAGTGTTTCCCTCGTGTCTTGTCAGGCCTTTCACGGGATCTTTGACGAGCACCGCCGTGTCCGAGTCGAAAACCTTGCTTATGTGTTCGACCGCCGTGTCCAGCACCGAGTGAATATTTTTGGCCGAGGAAATTTCCTTCGTGAGGTGGAAAAGAGAGGTGACCCGTTGCTCGCGGATTCGAAGATGCCTTTCGTTCTCGCGAAGTCGCGAAGTCAGATTTCCTATCACGCCCGCTGCGCCGAGGAACATTCCGAACATCATGATGTCTTCGGTCGCCGATATCGAGAACGTATAATGAGGGGGGATGAAAAAGAAATTCCACACCAGTCCGCACAAGAGCGCCCCC
>JAKLIR010000090.1 GCA_022709505.1 bacterium
CTTCCGACCACCACGGAATTCCCCTTGAAAAGTTTCAATCTCACCGTTCCGTTTACATGCCTCTGCGTCGATTCGAAAAACGCGTCGAGGTGTTCCCTCAGCTCGGAGAACCAAAGGCCGTCGTATATTAGTTCGGAGTATTTCTCCTCGAGAATCATTTTGTAATGAAGCGTGTCTCTGTTCAGCACCAGCGTTTCGAGTTCCTGATGCGCCTTGAGAATCACGTTCGCCGCCGGCGCTTCGTATGTTTCGCGGCTCTTTATCCCGACCAGCCTGCACTCGATCATGTCGGTCAGACCGACGCCGTGTTTGGCGGCTATCGCATTCAATTTATCTATGAGAGCGATCATCTTCATCGGTTTCCCATTCAGGCTCACCGGTACGCCCTTTTTGAATCCGACTTCCACATACTCGGGTTTATTGGGCGTGTCCTCGATGTGTTTCACCCAATTGTGTGCGTCCTTCGGCGGCTCCGCCCACGGGTCTTCGAGAACGCCGCATTCCGTGCTCTTTCCCCAGAGGCAGAGATCGAGGCTGTATGGGCTCTTCGCCGTGACGGGAAGCGGGATGTTTCTTTTCTTGGCGTACTCGAATTCCTCGTCGCGGGTCATCCCCCATTTTCTCGCCACCGGGATCACTTTTATAGACGGATCGAGAGCCATGATGGAAACCTCGAACCGCACCTGATCGTTCCCTTTCGCTGTCGCGCCGTGCGCGATGCACGCGGCTTTTTCCTTATGCGCCACATCGACGAGAATCTCCGAAATCAGCGGCCGGTTGAGAGATGTTGAAAGCACGTATTTTTTTTCGTACACCGCGTTCGCCCGGATGGCCGGTACGAGGTAATCGTTGCAGAACCGCTCTTTAGCATCCACTACAACGCTCTTGATCGCTCCGAGTTTTTCCGCCTTCTTCTGGATCGGGCCGAGTTCCTTGCCCTGCCCCACGTCTATGCAGACCGCTATGACATCGAGGTTCATCTCTTCCTGCAACCATTTTATCGCGATCGACGTGTCAACGCCCCCCGAATAAGCCAGAACGGCGCGCTCCCGCGGCTTACCCGCCGCCGCTTTTTTCGCACTCGTCGCTTTTTTCGCTTTTGCTTTTGCCATTTGAGTATCTCCTTGCTGCTATGATCCCGGCGCTCGCGCCGGTTTTCTTTATTTATTCCGACTTCATTTCATTCCCGAGATTCACCGGGGACTCTGCTCCCTTTTCTGCAAACAAAGCTTTATTATGGAAGCCGCCGGCAGTTTTTCAAGATCATCCTTGGTAATTGTTTTCAACATGCCCCTTATCTCGGCGGGCGTGTATCCGAGGGATTTGAGCCCTTGCGCGGCGACTTCGATCTCGCCGCCTTCGGGAAGTCCCGCGACGACGTCAGACCGGCCCGGCTGGAACAGTTGCGTTATCTTGTCTTTCAATTCGAGGATCACCCGTTTCGCGGTCTTGGGGCCGACACCCTGTACCGTCGTTAGAATCGCCACATCTTCGGCGACGATCGCTTCGAGCAATCTGTCTTTCGGCAGACACATCAACTTGATCCCCGCCTTCGGGCCTATCCCGGAAACCGTGATCAGCAGCTCGAACACGTCGCGTTCCTCGGGGGTCGTGAAACCATATAAGCTGGAGGTTCCGTCAACAGTAACCATGGAAGTGTGAATGGTCACTCCGGACTTGCCGGGACTCATCGCCGAAAGCACCGATGTTGGAGCGAACACTCTGTATCCGACGCCGCCGACATCGATCGTCACCGAGCTTTCACCGACTTCCGCTATCTCGCCTGAAAGGAAAGCTATCATTTTATTATCACACCCGCCGCCGTGTTCAGCGGCGTCTTCCGTAAACGACTCTTTGTCCGCCTGTAATGGCGCTGAACCGGCTCGAATTTATGTGGCAGATCGCCACCGCGAGCGCGTCCGCCGCATGGTCCGACCACGGCGGTTCTTCGAGCCGCAGCACCATCTTCGTCATGTACTGAACCTGCGACTTCTCGGCGCGCCCCACCCCGACGAGCGCCTTCTTTATCTGTATCGGCGTGTATTCGAAAACGGGGATCCCGGCGAGCGACGCGCAAAGGATGAAGACCGCTCTCGCGTGCCCGACCTGAAATGCGCTCTTCGCGTTCTTTGCGAAATAAATCGCCTCGACCGCGCAGGCCTCCGGCTGAAACTCCCGAAGCACTCGTGTGAACTCGTCGTGGATCAGCCTCAGCCTTTCCGGGAAAGGCGTGTCTTTGGACGTGCTTATGGTGGAGAACTCCACTACACTGAGCTGCCTGTCGCGCTCCTCGACCACTCCGTAACCCGAATCGGCGAGACCGGGGTCCACACCTATGACACGCACGTCTCTTCTCCGTATGTTATTCTTTCAAGCATCAAGTTTCTCCATCACCGAATCCGGGATGTCGAAGTTTGAATAAACGTCCTGAACGTCGTCGAGGTCTTCGAGCGCATCTATGAGGCGAAGAACGCTTTCGGCCTTGTCGCTCACATCGATGGTCGTCTGCGCTTCCATGGAAACTTCCGCGTTGTCGATCGTATAGCCGGCGCCGGATAGCGCTTTCTTCAGAGGTTCGAGGTCCGAGGGCGAACAGAGAAGCTTGAAGAAGTCGCCCTCCTCGAGCACTTCCTCCGCTCCCGCTTCGATCCCGACCTCCATGATCTTTTCCTCATCCACGCCTTCCGACGGTACGAGTATCACGCCTTTTTTCGAGAACATCCATTGCACGCAGCCCGCTTCGCCGAGCGCGCCGCCGTATTTGTTCAGCGCGTGTCTCACGTCCGCGGTCGTCCGGTTCCTATTGTCCGTCAACGTTGCTATCAGGAGCGCGATCCCGCTCGGACCGTATCCTTCGTATGTAATTTCCTCATAGTTAGCGCCTTCGATCTCTCCCGTTCCCCTCTTGATCGCTCGGGCGATCGTGTCCGTCGGCATGTTGATCGACTTCGCCTTGTCAACCACGCTTCTCAACGTGGCGTTCTGGTCGGGGTCGCCGCCGCCGGCTCTCGCGGCCTGCGTTATTACGCGGATCATTTTCGAAAATTCCCTTCCGCGTTTCTGGTCCGCCGCGCCTTTTTTCCTCTTTATCGTGCTCCATCTTGAATGACCGGACATATCTGAACACCTCCGCATGTTACAGGGAATATCGCCGAAACCACTTTCATCCGAGACTCACCGCGAAAAACGGCAGCCTGCTCCTGAATCTTAATACAAGGCGGACTCTCACAATGCACGGTCGGTTTCGGCCCAGCCTGAAACCATACTATTTTCCATGATTTTGCCTCTTGTTTCAATATCCTTATAATACTAAGTTTACAGGCTCTGAAATATTGTTATGTTATATTTATTTACAAAAACTCTTCTTAATATGCCGGGAGGCTCGATGCGCACCGAAAAAGTCAGTTTCATATCCTCGGGAAAAATACTTGCGGGGCTTTATCACGACGCCGGGAACGCCCGCACCGTCATCATAAGCCACGGCTTCGCCGGCGGAAAAGACAGCGACAAATGGACGCTGACTTCGAAAGCTCTGACCGCCGCGGGGTACTCCGTCCTGAGGTTCGATCATTCCGGTTGCGGAGAGAGCGAGGGCGCTTTCGATGATGTGACTCTCAGCGGACGCATCGCCGAACTCAGGGCGGCGGTCAAAC
The DNA here is from genome assembly GCA_022709505.1 of bacterium. Taxonomy (GTDB): domain Bacteria; phylum UBP15; class UBA6099; order UBA6099; family UBA6099; genus JAKLIR01. The sequence goes on from JAKLIR010000090.1 coordinate 3,654, forward strand.
TCGCGCGCGAGGGGCTCGACGCGAAATCCGTCTCCCTGCTCGGCAGCAGTTTCGGAGGCGTGACGGTTCTTCACGCGGCCTCGGACCCCGGAATCGCTTGCTCGACAGTTACCGCCACTCCCGTCGAATTCGAATTCTTCGATAAACTCGAAGACGGTGTTGCGGCCGACCCCGGCTACATCGTGTTGAGCGGTTTCATGGTGAAAAGGAGATTGATGGAAGACGTCCTCAAATACAACGTGCCTTCGCAGGCTTCAAAAGTTTCGCGATTGCTCGTGATGCATGGAACGCGAGACGAGCTGATCCCACGAACGGACGCAAACATCATCTTCGGCAAGGCCCGGGACCCGAAAAAACTTCACTTCATCGGCGGCGCCGACCACGCATTCACGGAACACAAACACAGACTGATAATGATAGACCAACTGATCCGTTGGCTCGGAAATTTTTAGACCGAATAACTCGTGTAACTTCTGATATTACGCATGAACATCGGCGTGCGTCAACATCGCCACCGACCGGATTCATTTCTTCTTGTTTTCCGTCACCGGAAACTTCAATCTCACGAAGCCCCTATCCGGCGCGGGCGCTTTACCGAGCGCGACATATATCTCGCCGGAATCAGGCAGAATCACGGCGCTTTGAAGAGTGTTCGACGCGCAGATCGAATTCTTGAGCGTGTCGTTGAAGTCTTTCGTCGCACCGTCCCATTTGTCCCCGAGAAATGACATTGCGAGCTTCGCGTCGATCTTCCCCTTGTTGGAGGTGAGTAACTCGTTCAGGCGATCATATCTTAGAAATGAGTCTGACTGTTTGCCGCTGTAATACATATAGAAATATTTCATCTGCGTTTTTGAAAGTTTCTTATCCACATAATGATTCGTACGGAAAATCATATCGTTTTCAGGCTTGAACTTCACAATGCTCTTCGCGGACATCTCGACCACGAAAGCGTCGCCCGCCTTTCCGTCCGTGACAAGCACGTTATAGCCGGTCGTCCGAGGCATCTCCGCAAGCACCTTGTAAGCATCGTCAAGGGTTTTCGACCTTTCGAGAAGAGCCCGAAGCTGGATCATTATCGGAGTGCCGTCGAGCTGCGCCTCGGTTGACATGGACGTCATTTCGCCCACTGATATCTGCTCATAATTGAAGCCTGTAAGAGTTCCGGCTATCCCGGTCCAGCCCATTGTGGTGAATGAAAAGCCGCCCTTGGGCTCATAGTGGAACACGACATTCGACTTCGTGACGGCTTCGTCCGCCGTCCAGTCGAGATTCCTTCCGTGAACTATTTCACCTCTCAAGCTCGCCCGCGGCAGAGCCGCGAAGTTCGTGCAGGACGGCTTGACGCCCGACCAACTCGCGGACACCACATCGAGAAAAGTATTCGCGTAAAGTATCTGCTTGAAATCAACGCCGGAGCCCTCGGCGATCCCCTTCATTTCCTCCACATACTCTGCGGGAATATTCTTCAGCAGCGTCTTGGCGCCCTTGTCGAGATCGTCGAAACTCGCTCCGAATATCGTCTTCTTATTTTCGAAAAAGAAAGACATCAGAGCCTTGATATCGTCTTTCAACAGCACGCCGTGCTGTAGCCCCATTTCATAGTGCGTGCCGGAAAGATATGCGACCCTTACACCGTCAACCTCTTCGAGCCGCCCGGCGCCGCTCGTCGCTATGACTTTCGCCTCGGCCCGGATCGAAGCGAGCAAAATGAAAAGAATGATTGTGAATATCGCCCTTGCACCGGTTTTTTTCATCTCCAGATATCTCCCCGTGAATAATTTTCGTGAAATATTTTTTACATTCTTCTCATCAGATTTGAATTCCGAGCGTTCCGAAGAATTTCTCAACATCATTCTTATTAGGCAACGACGGCTGCGCTCCGAGTTTCGTCGTCGAGAGAGCCCCCACGACCGATGCGAGTCTGACTGCTTCCTCCATGGGTTTGCCGCACCCGAGCCACACGGCGAGACTCCCCGTGAATGAATCCCCCGCGGCCGTGGTGTCCTTCACCTGCACCTTCGGCGCCGGTAGATGAACGGCTTTGTCGTCTTTCAGCAACAGCACTCCATCGCCCCCGAGCGTGACGATCACGGTCTCGAGCCCTCGGGCGGCGATCTCCCGCGCGGCCGCCTCGGCGCTCGCAACGTCGTTGACGTCTATTCCGCTGAGTATCTGCGCCTCTGTTTCATTGGGAGTCATTATTGATACGTTTTTATAATAGAATTCCTCAAGCGCGCACGCCGGCGCGGGATCCATTATGATTGTCTTTCCGTGTTTCCTCGCGAGCTTCACCGCCCGCTCGTTGACCTTCATCGGAATTTCGAGTTGCAGAAGAACTATGTCCGCCTCTCGTATCACCGATTCGGCGGCGTCAACATCGTCCCGCGAGCACAGCATGTTCGCCCTCGGAACCATAACGATGCTGTTGTCGCCCGATTCGTCCAGCACGATTCCGGAGCAACCGGTCCCCGCCGGATCCTTTTTAACGTAATCCACATTCACTCCCGCTCCCGAGAGGCTCCTGAGTATCTCTTCTCCGAAAACATCCGCTCCCACGCGTCCGACCATGTGGACGGTCCCGCCGAGCAGCGCCGCCTGCATTGCTTGGTTCGCACCCTTTCCTCCCGGCGCCATGCTGAATGCGTTCCCTATTATGCTTTCGCCCTTCAACGGACGCCTCGGCGTCTCGAATATGAAATCCATCACAAAACTGCCGACCACCACGATCCTGACCATTTTCCGCTCCTTTCTCTCCATCTCCCCATTCTTATAAAGCGTCACATCCTGCGAATTATATCATCAGCTTGCTTTTCGGGCTATGTTCCAATCACGTCATTATCGATATAATAAAAATGGAGGTTGAAATGGGCCGGATGACAGGAATGAATATTCTCACCCACGGACTCCTTCAACTTTTGGCCGCCAACTTCAATCTGAGGCCCGACCTCAGGCGCTTCCTACGCTCGAAAGACGGATGGATGAATTTTTCGGTAGGCGTCCGCACGGTGGATGGCGACGTCGAACAATCCGTCCGCTTCAAGAACGGGCGCGTCGTCGTAATCCCCTCGGTTTCAGCGAAAACCGACACCGTAATGAATTTCAAAAACGGCGACGCCATCCTGAAGCTCCTCCGTCTTTCTCCCCACGAAATACTCGACCTTCTCCTGATGAACGAGCTTTCAATCACGGGAAGCCTCTCCGCCATGAACAAATTCAATTTCTTCCTTTCCCTCCTGTTGCCGGAAAAGAAAAGTGCTTCTTCGAAAAATAATAACAACCGAGAAAGTAACGGCCGCGGTCCCGGAGGAACGGACGCAAAATCTGTAAACAGAAAAGGAAGGATGTCCGGAACGAAATCCGACAGCGTTGAGTTTCTCGACAACCCTTATCTACCGGAGTATTCACTCTCCGACTTTCCGCGACTCGAAAAATTTCTCGACATTCATCTCACGCACAAACCCGAAATATGCCCCGAGCGCGCTCTACTGATGACGGAATGGTTCAGACGCAACGGGTTCGAGACCGATTCCTCCGGCAACAAATGGATTCCTGAATTGAGACAGGCGAAAGCACTCAATCATTTATTGTCGAACAGAAAGCCGATGATAAGAAAAAACGATCTGATAGCGGGCGCTACAACCTCGAAAGAAATCGGCGTAGTGGTATATCCCGACGCTTCGGGCACGTTGATCTGGGGCGAACTCAACTCTGTCGCGAACCGCAAGCTCAACCCTTACGACATCTCCGAGGAAACGAGGAATCTCTTTCACAGCGACATCTTCCCCTATTGGGAAAAACGGAATTTCCGCGAATGGGTGAGAGAGAAATACGGCGCTCCTACGTGTCAGTTGATCGATGAACGTTTTGCGGTTTATTTCTTGTGGAAAACGGTCGCGCTTTCACACACGATCCCGGATTTCCCGAAGCTTCTGCACGCCGGAACCGCCGGAATGATATCCGAGCTTCGCGAAGAACTCGCTTCCGCTCCGCCGGACTCCGAGAAAGCTGTTTTCATCGAGTCCGTGATACTTTCGCTCGAAGGTTTGAACAGATATGCGGAGAACCTCCGGAAACAAGCAGCGCGGGAAGCCGGGACCGAAACCGACGCCAAGCGTAAAGCCGAACTCGAACGGCTGGCGGAAATCCTCGCCGTCGTCCCGAGGAACCCGGCGCGAACGCTCGACGAAGCAGTCAATTCCATCTGGATGGCATGGACGGCTCTGCACGCGGAAAACACGAACGCCGGCCTCTCCCTCGGACGCCTCGACCAATGGCTGCAACCTTTCTTCGCCGCCGAAATTTCAAAAATCGAAGAACCGGCGGCGCGCGCTGAATATGTGAAAAAAGCGATCGAGCTAATAGGCTGTTTCTACATGCGCTGCACGGATCATCTGCCCCTCATCCCTGATATAGGTAATTTCCTCTTCGGCGGCAGTTCCTCGGATCAGGCGATCACTCTCGGCGGCGTGACTCCCGACGGAAAAAGCGCCGTAAACGACATGACATACATATTCCTCAAGGTTACCGAGATGCTCGGGATCCGGGACCCCAACGTGAACGCGAGATATAACCCGGACGTAAATTCGGACGCATACCTGAAGCGACTTTGCGAAGTGAATCTCATAACAAGCGCCACTCCGTCGATGCACAACGACAAGGCGGTCGAAGCTTCGCTCCAAGAGTTCGGTTACCCCGCGGAGCACCTTCATGACTGGTCCGCGACCGGATGCGTCGAGCCGACCATCTCCGGGCGGCACATCGGGCACACGAATTGCATGATGATGAACATGGTGGCCGCTCTCGAAATGGCCTTGAACAACGGGCGGCATCCGTTGATGGCGTGGAACCTCGGCCCGAAAACCGGAATCATCGAGGAGGGCGCCTTCCCTACTTTCGATTCTTTCTTCGACGCGTTCGCGGCCCAGTTCGGATTCCTGATAGACCAATCCTGCGAATACAACAACAAGCTCGGAGAGGCGCACAGCGTTATCCGGCCGACTCCGCTGCTGTCCTCTTTCATAGACGGAACGAGGCAGTCGGGAAAAGACGTCACGAAAGGCGGCGCGCTCTACAACTCATCCGGCGCGGCGTGTATCGGGCTGGCGGACGTCACCGATTCCCTCATGGCGATCAAGAAACTCGTATATGAAGACAAAAAGACGACGTTCGCGGACCTGAAAAGAGCAGTCGATTCCAATTTCAAGGAAAACCGGGAATTGCAGCAATACATCAGAACAAGGCTCCCGAAGTTCGGATCCGGAGACGAGGAAGCGCTCGAGATGGCCATGCGAGTGGCGAAATTCGCGCACGATCGCTACGGCTCGCACGTGAATTTCAGAGGAGGGAAATATACATCCGGCTTCTGGTCGATGTCCAACCACGTGGCGTTCGGCTGCCTTTCAGGCGCGCTGCCGTCCGGACGGGAAGCGGGGAAACCCTTCACTCCGGGCCTGACCCCGCAACCTTTCGCCTCGGACAACCTTCTCGACAACATCAACGACGTCGCCCGGCTCAAGCCGGAATTCATGAACAACAACATCGCTTTCAATGTGAAAGTCGTTCCGTCCGCGAGCGATTCGCACGCTCAGGCCGTGGACCACATTTTCTCTTACGTTAAAACGTATTTCACCCTCGGCGGAATGCAGATACAGCTAAACGTCGTAACCTCGGACACCCTCAGGGACGCAATGGCGCACCCGGAGAACTACAAGAATCTTCTCGTCCGTATTTCAGGGTACAACGCTTACTTCGTAACCCTCAACCGCGACATGCAGCTCGAACTCATCGAGCGTGCGGAGTACGGCATTTGATATGAAACCGCAAACAACGAACGGCAACTTCGGAGAAAGAACATCGAGGAACGGCGCCGGTC
>JAKLIR010000091.1 GCA_022709505.1 bacterium
TCAAGACCGGCGATAAAGTGCGGCTCGTATATACGCCCGCCGCGCTCAAGGCGACGGGAGGAATCGGGAAAATACCGAAGAAGAAAAAATTCAATCCGATGATAGCGGGACTTCTCGCGGTGGGGCTTATAGCGGCGGCGTCGAGGGGCGGCAACAAGGCGGAGAATCCGACCACGACAACGAGCACCTCTCCGGTGTCGAGCCGGGACGGCGGCGCGGTGGTGACTCCTTCCTCATACAATCCGGATTACATTCCGGCGGTGCCTGTTAAGATAGACGTTCCGGCGTCGAACGCCGGCCTCGCGCCATGCTGGAATTCGAATCCGCTCATCAGTCCGCTGACTTCCACCGCTTATGATTTTACATTCCAGACGAGCCCGAGAGACTCGAACCTGCCCGGGATAGGCTATACGCTGATTTTCGACGTGACGAACGTCACCTATCAAGATAAGTCGAAATTGAAATGCGCGACGTGCAATGCGGATCTCGGCGAATGGGAAATCCTCGAATCCTCGTACGGAAAATACCAAACGATAAACAACCACTACGGTGTTTCTTGCAATGCGACCCACTTCACGCCTTATATGGTCGTGGAAGACAACCGCATTGCGCCTCTGGCCAAACCAAGCAATTTCAGAATGCAGTGTTCGGACGGCAATGTCACACTATACTGGGAAGCCATAAATGACGAGAACAACACGGGATACCGCGTGTACCAGTGTTCCACCACACAATGCTCCACCGTCAAGCAGACGCTGACGGGCTCGAGCGCCACGAGCGTGACGTACAACATTCCGAACGGAACTCAGGTCTGCTACGCGGTCCAAGGCATCAGCAGCAACACGAATCAGGACGCGGACGTCAGCGAGATAAAATGCTCGACGCCCTCCTCCGATCCATTAATTTGTAAAATCGAAGACATAACGCTTGTCAGCCCCGGCAACAATTCAAGCATAAACGATGCGGAACCGAAATTCATCTTCATAGGTTCGGGAAAAGAAGATTATTACATAGTGAACATAGAGGACACGCAGACGAAAAGCATCATGTTGAGCACTAAAGTTGACGGTGAAGGGTCCTCGACGACAACCACCGGCACGAGAAAAACATTCGAGGTTAATTACACCGGCACGGAGCTTCTGAACGATCGGCAGTACAAATGGTCGGTTGACGGCTACAGGAACATTCAAGGGAAATCGTTGTCCTCCGGGAGCTGGTATTTCACATACGTGGGCGGCCAGACCGGAGAAGATTGTTGCGCGATGGAGACGACCCCGAGCACGGTTGTTCCCAACAATGGAATATCTCTTCAGGGCGCGTCCCCGATCCTCTCGTGGAAATCGGTGAAATGCGCGAAGAACTACATAATTTCAGTGAGGAACGAAAGCGGAAATCAGGTGTATCAGGTCATCCAGCCCGCGAGCAACCAGACGCAACTTGTTTACGGCGGAACGTCGCTGGTGGACAACGTGACGTATTATTGGGATGTGATAGCTGAGAACGGATGCGGTTCCTACTCCTATGGGAACACGGCGCAGTTCACGAAAATAGCGCAAGGAGTCAACGCCGAGCTTCCGATACCGAGATGGGTGGAAGGGCAGGGAATGGCGCCTATCATAGGCGGCAATCAACTTGTTTCACTGCGTTGGTACGAGGAAACCGATCCCATTGTAAAAGGTTACGCGATTTATAGGGGAACCGACCCGACCTCGTTGTCGCTTTTGGACATAGTTTATAAGAACCAGCTCGGCGGGCCTCTTCCCAACTCGAACTGCCCGGTTCAGTTCAGCGAGTCAAACCCCGGTTATTGCGACATCAGCGTATCGAATGGGGAGAGATATTACTACAAGCTCGCGTGCGTACAAACCGGCGGCGTCGAAGGGGAGCGGAAATCCGTCGCGCAGAGCGTGCAGCTCGCGCTTCAGCGACCCGACCTCATCAGCCCCGGGAGCGTGACGGCGACCGACGTGACCGCGGAAGAACCGATCTTCATGTGGTTCCCGGTCAATGGGATCGGACTATCCTACATTATTACGCTTGTTGACAACACGTCCGGCGCGGTCGTTTGGCAGAAAAACGTAACTGCGGCCGGCTCCGGATCGACGGAATCGCTGGATTATGACGGTCCGACTCTCGAACTCGGGAAAACATACAGATGGTCTGTTCGCGCGTTGAACAGCAAGGTGCAGTCGGAAGAAAGCCAGATTTTCAGGTTTACAAAGAGACAGGCCGCAGGGAAACCCGCCACGCCGAACTGGTGCGGGAATCCCTATTGCTCCCCGCAGCAGGCGGATGCTTACGCCGCGGATGATGCGATTACTATTTTTTGGGAAAAGGCAAGTTCTGAAAGTATCACGAAATATAATCTTTACAGATGCATGGATGAGCCCGGAATATGCACGGAACGCGTCGCCGTCGTAAGCAACGCGATCTGTGAAACTAAAACGAAAGTCGTGTGTTTCGTCGATACCGGCAGGGATCGCGGCCACGATTATTATTACAACATCGAAGCCGTGGATTCAGGAGGCACAGCGAGCGATCCCTCCGTAACGCTTCAGGTTCCCTTGAAGCTCAAGGGGCCGACGGCCGTTTATCCCGTTTACGACCAGACTGTTTATACCCCCACTCCGGAATTTTCTTGGATAGGCGAGCGGGGCGCGACTAAGTACCATGTTCAAGTAGCGAAAAAGAGCGATGGATTCACAAATCCGTTGAAAATAATCTGGACTTACGTTGTGGACGGAACCGGCGAGGGCACTTTCAGCGCGGTTTACGATGTGGACAAGAGTGCTAAAGAACCTCTGCTCAATCCGTCGAACCCGGACACGCCCGGTACGTCGTATGTCTGGCGCGTATGTTCGGAGAACGCGAACTACCCGACGCTCTGCAGCGGTAAATCGAGCACCATGCAGTTCAGCAAGAATTTCAAGCCGCCTGAAACCGTGGGCCCCAAGAGCGGAGAGCGGCTTGTTAACAGCGAGGTCACTTTCAAATGGTCGAAGACCCCGGGGGCGGCCGGATACACGCTAAGAGTTTGTAAGAGACAGGGCGCCGGCTCAAACTGCAACGTGTTGCCAATCGTATATCAAAAAGATGTCGTCGGCGCGGACGTGGTTCAGGACACGATGACAGACGTCACTCTTGAGAGTTGCGACATAGATAACGACGCACTGTGCACGAACGGCGGCGCTTACATCTGGGAAATAAGGGCTTATGACAGCTACGGCGCTGTTTCCGGAAACTGGGAAAACGTGAACAGGGAAGTGTTCTATAAAGTCAACAGGGAAGCGCCGAAGCTCATCACGCCCGAGGAAGGACAGGTCGTGGACCCGGATCCGGAATGCGGAATGGTCAACGATTTCTACGGGAATCCGTCTTACAACTACAAAGTCCTGTTCTCTTGGGGCGAGCTTCAGCAGGCGAGCACATACAGGCTCAGGGTCGAGGATATAGGGGCCACGCAAGGGGCGCCCGAGCCGGACGGACAAGGACACACGGTTGTGGTGCTCGAAAGAACATTGAGTTCGAACGATTTCAATGCGAACAACGGGTGCCCCCCCACGCAGGAATGGCTGATCCCGTTCACGGCCGGCCGCCAATACAGATGGAATGTAACCACGGATAATACACCGTATGATTCCGCCAATGCGAAGACCTTCATCACGGGATTGCCGTACCCGAACCTTGTTGCTCCTCAGAACGGCAAACAGGTGATGCTTGTCGATAAATGCGGCGCGAACAATTCGAGCCTCTGCCAGCACTTCAGTTGGAACGGCGGTAAGATCGCCGCGGCAAACGGCGGCGCCCCGATCGAGATACCCGGCGTTATAGGCGCGTCGAGCTATGATGTGGAAATCCTAAAGAATGGACTGCCGTTCATTTGCGACTCGCCCGGCTACACCTATGTTACGCCGCCGCCGAATCCGCCTTTCGCGAATACGCGGAACAGTTTCTGCGACCTTTCAACACCGAGCGTGGATAACGGCGACATCTTCACATGGCGCGTGCGCGCGCGAGACGCTTCGGGCGCCACAACCCAGTCAGGGACGGGTATTCCCGGCCCGTGGTCGCCTTACTATACGTTCACCGTGCTTATACCTCCGGTAACTCTCGCGAGTCCTCCGGACAGCAACTTGGTTTGCGATCCTTACAACGATCCGGGCACCATTATTACCAATTGCAGCATAGTCGATTGTCTCGATATGGCGTACTATTGGAGCCCGATCCCCAACGGTTTCGGAACCAGCGGCGGGGGCGCGAAGTCCTGTTACAGAATTGAAGTTTCGGATACGAGCGATTTTCGAAATCTAATATTCACGGATTCCACCAAAGCGCCAGTCAATACTTTCCCCTGTCCTCTTCAACAGTGCTATCAGGCCGGCCTCGATGAGGGCAAATACATTCCGATGACGAACGGCGTTGTTTATTACTGGAGAGTCGGCGCGAGCGTGACGCCGTCTCAGGGCGGAGACTGCGGTCTGACTTGGGTGTATTCCAACGCGTGGGAATATTATAAACGACCGCCCGCGGCGAGAAATGTAACCGTCACATCAACCCAAGACACAGCTACCATCAACTGGGACCATCCGAGCGATTGCACTTCCTCGACGGGGCAGGCGAAAAGCTTCCCGGCCGTTCCGCCAGCCGCTGGAAGCTACGTGATATATCTTGAAAGCGCCACTCCCACTCCGACGAGTCCGCCGACGCATATCATCACAAGGCTCCAAGCGTCTTCCACAAATGTTCAGATCGGAAGCCTTACACCTGATACGGATTATTATATTTGCATTTCGGCGGTCGATGCCTCGAACTTCGAAGGTCATCCCGGGCATGTCAGCAACTACAACTGTGTCTTCACCCACACACAAGCCGCGGAAAACAATCAATAGAAATATCATTGCCGACTAATAGAAAAAAGGGCGTCTCGAAGGCGCCCTTTTTTTATCGGGTCGGCACGCTGGATTCAGTGTATCTTCAACGCCATCTCTCTCGCGCGTTGTCCCCAGAAACCGCGTGGGTCGGCTGAGATTACGGTCTGAAGTCTCTTGAGCGCGGCTTCGTTTTCCCTAAGTTTTATAAGAAGCTCGGCAAGTTTAACAGTTAGCGAGGGTTTAAGATCATAATCTAAATTGTCGTCCGCCGCGGCGGAAAGCACCTCGGCGGCTTCCTTGGTTCGGCCCGTGTTTTCGAGCAGTTCCGCGAGTCTTAACCGAACGTGCTCAAGTAGGGGGCCGGGGACAACCGACACCGCCAAACCTTTAAGCATACCTTCAGCGCCGTCCATGGCGCCTGAGTAAATCTTCTTTTCGGCTTCTATGAACGCCTGCACTTGTATAGAGTCCGCATCGGCGGTGTCCTCGAAAAAAAGGAGTCTGTTCAGGGAATCGTTTACGAAACGGCTTTCAGGATATTGATCACAGAGCTGCGTGTATAGTTTGGATGCTTCCTTATTTTTTAGTTGGAAGCGCAGGGTCTCGGCTCTGTAAAAAAGGATTTCATCCGCATGTTGAGCCGAGGCCGGGTTAGAAGATAGAGCTTCGAACGCCGCGCCCGCGCTCTTGAAATCGCCGGTCTTGAATGCGGCGCGCGCGTCTCCGAGAAGCGCGAGGCCGAGATACGGGCTGAACGGATAGTCCGCCGCGAGTCGGGAATAAAGCGAGCGCGCCTTTTTGAAATCACCGCTATCTTCGGATATAGTCGCAAGGGAGAAGACCGCCTCGTCCGCTCCGGGTGAGCCCGAGTATCCGCTCGCCACCGCATTGAAATCCCCAACTGCTTTCGTTCTGTTCCCTTCGGAAATTCTATTTCGGCCCGCTTGTATGAGATACCATGCCTTATCCCCCGTGGTTTTCGCGGCGCCGGTTTCATATAGCGAAGCCGCTTGAGCGTAACGGGAAAGATCGATCAGCCTTCTCGCGAGATCGGAATAGATTGCGCCGGGATCCGGCCTGCCCGAACTCGCAACATCGAGCACGCTTTCAGCGGCGCCCGAATTGCCGTTCAGCAACAGCGCCTCTGCATATATCATCCCGACGCCAACGTTTGCTCGGTTCTCCTCCCATGTTTTGGCGAGAACCCGAAGCGTTTCACCGGAGGATTCTTTCGCCGCCGCCATGTCCTCGACCGCCTTCGCGGATTCCGGATCGCCGGGGAATTGAACGAGAACATTCATATACTCTCTCAACGCATCCGGGAACATCATTTTCAAGTTATAGAGTCGCGCCAGTTCGGATGCGAAAAGATCTTTCGAACCGGTTTTCGTGCGACCTTCGACGTATAGGGAAATCATCTCGTCGTAAAGTCTGTTTGCATATAGATAGCTTGTGAGGCGAAGATAGGAAGCTGTGTCGTCCGGTTTGAATCGCGCCGCCCGTTTCCAAGCTTCCATCGCCTTGGGTAGCTGTTTGTCGGAAAAATAAATGTCGCCGAGCTCTTTCCACGCGGCGTCGAAATCGGGGTGCTTTTCGAGAATATTTTCGAGCGTCTTCTGCGCTTTCTGAGTCCATTGGTTTTGATTGTAGAGTCTTGCGAGCATCACCGCGGAATCGAGGTCGTCCGGCTGAGCGGCTGCTATCCGCTCGAGCTGGTTGAGCGCCTCGATACTTCTGTTATCCCACAAATAAAGCCGCAGAAGCCTCTTGTACGGGGTAAGGCTGTCGGGGGATTTTTTCTTTTCAGCATCGATGGAATCGATCAGGTCGTCGATTTTTCCGGCGGCTTTGTAGGAATCGAAAAGTAGTGATTCATAGAGAGAATCGTCGGGGTGGGCGACGCATAGCCGGCGGCTCAACGCAATGGCCTGCTCGTAATTTTTCTCGCCGATGTAGGCTTTGACGAGGCTTGACGATAGAGTGTCGTCGCTTGGGTCCGCGGAGAGGAACTTCTTAGCCGCGGACTCAGCTTCATAATAACGTTTCAACCGGATGAAAAGCCCGACGAGTTCGCGGCGCGCTCTCTTGGAATCGGGTTCGCCTGTCCTGTTCGCTGCTGTTTGCAACTGAAGGACCGCCTCGTCCTCCCGCCCGGTTGACTCGTATATGCCCGAAAGATCGAAAAACGACTGAAACGCCGCACCGGTGTCTGGATATTTTGATAAAAGCAATTTGTATAGGCGAACGGCGTCGTCCGGGCGGTCGTCGAGCCGGTAATTCTTCGCGGCGGAAGCAAGCGCGTCCGGAGCGAACGAACTGTCCGGGAACTCGGTAGAGACTCTACCGTAGATCGACGCGGCCTCTTCCTTGCGCGCGCTGGTTTCGTACAAGTTCCCGAGCAGCATCATTGCTTCCGGGGTTAGAGCGGCCTTAGGATTGTCACCTATGAATTTGTTGAGCTCCGAGACCGCCTGATCGCGCATGCCCGCGGCGATATGTTCTTTTATTGCGTCGAGCGCGGGAGCTTGGGTGGGTTGCTGTTGAGAGACGGCGCAAAGCCCCGGCAACAGCGCCGAGAGCATGAAAGACATGATGAGCAGTATCCTTCTCGCTTTCATTCCCCCCTCAAGAGTTCGCGGTAGTATTTTTCAATAAGCTGTTCAAAACCTTTGGGCGCGGGTTCGCGGCGTAATTTTTCGATCTCGTTCATAACGGATTCAGGCAGTTTGCGGAGAATGATCTTCCCTGTCGGGCTCGGCTTCGCAGGGGAATACTCCTTTGCCCTTTCCGAGACCCGCCGCTCATCAGCGGACTCTTTTTTGAGAGAAAGTGATGCGTCGCGCAACCTCTTCAGCACATTCGACTGACGGCGTTGGGTCTGGGCGTCCGCGCGGCCTTCGGAGAGGGCTCTCTGGATCCGTTCCATTTCTTCTCCGATCTGTCCGAGGCGCTCGGATATTTCACCCATGTTTCCCATCTCGGAAGCTAATTTCGAAAGGCCTTCGCTCAGGATTTTCTGTTGCAGCGCCAGACTCTGAAGGCCCTGTCCGAGCTGAGGAAGCGGCATGCCGGACGAGGATAATCTGCTCGTGGCGTCGTTGATGTTCTGCTGGCTGTCCGCGAGTTGTCGCAACTGTTCCATGAATGAGTCCAGTTCCGACATAGCGGAAGGTTTGCCTGCGTTTTGAGAAGCGTTCATAAGAGCCACCGCGAGTTGATTAAAGCGGGCGGAAGCCGTTCTTTGAGCCGCGACCGCGCTCCCGATGTTCGGCTCGGAAAGCGAAGTCGCCGCTTCGGAAACCGCTGCGGCGGCCTCCGCCGCTATGACGGGTAAATCAGCCGGCGCCGCCATTGAAAATGCAGCGAGCTTTGCAACATCTTCCGCGAGAGAAAGCGCAGCCTCTCTCACGACTTTCTCGTTTTCGACGACACCGGTGATCTGCTCCTCGCTCACCCGCGAGCCTTGTCTGTATAGAAGTTTCTCGGTTTCCCCCGAAGCAGCTTCATGAGTTTCTGAAATGTCGAGAGTCTTTCGGAGCGCGGCGCGGAATAAACGTTTTTCCCGGTTCGCCATCTCGTTCTCGAAATCGGTTTCGAGGTCATTCATCCCGGATGAAAGCTGCTTCATCGACTGAAGCGCGGAATCTTGGTCCGCGCGCGCCTGCTTGAGCCTCGCATCGGAAAGATTGTCCCTCGCGCTGTTGAGCTTTCCCTGAAGGTTTTTCCTCTCCGCCGCTTGGGCGAGCTTCTCAAGCCGTTCCGCCGTGTCCGGGCTGGATTCTTTCACGTCTTGCGTGAGCGCCTTAAGCGTAGCCAGCTCGGCGCCGGTCTCTTCCGCTATCCGGGCCTGTTCACGCGCCTGACGCGCCGCCTCGTTCCGTTGCCTGCCGTCCGGCGTCCTCGCGCCGACTGATCGCTCGAGCTCCCGCGTAGATTTCCCCGTTCGCTCCTGCCTGCTTGTGAGCTCGTTGAGATGCCGACGCATCGCCGCCATGCGCTGCTCCAGCTTGATCTTTTTCATCCTTTGTATCGTTTGATTCAGCGAGTCCAGCAACTTGCCTTGATCCGACATCGCGGAGAGAAGCTGCTGGTCAACGCCTTTCAGGCTTATGTTGTCGAGCTGTTTCCTGATATTCTCCATCAGCTCACGCATCTCGTCCGTCATAATGCTTTTCATGATCGTATCGAGTTCGCGGAGCTTGCTCACCGTTTCGAGATTCACGAGGTCGTTGCTCTTCATCCTCTCGATGCTGTCGTTGAGCGATTTTGAAAGTCCCGCCATTTCCTGTTCGAGTTCGTTTTGTTTTTCGAGAGCGCGTTGAGCCTCCGCGCGCCACATCCGCGTGTCGCTTCCGGGAGGCGGAGTATTTTGCGCGAGACTCTTGAAAGCGTTCTTTATAGACTCGCCCTCCTTCATAATGTTCTCCATGTTGGAGATGACTTGTTGCTGTGATTGTTGGATGTCGTTGAAGTCCTCGAAAGAGGAAAGAATTTTGATTCTCAATGTGGGCGAACGTGTTGTTTTCGGCCCGGTCAGATCGTCGTTGTCCACGGCGGCGAGAAAATATTCCAAGGTGTCACCCTCGGCGGCGCCGAGGGATTCCATGCTCCAAGGCAGTTCGAACGAAACCTCTTTTTCGCCTGCGGTTTTGATC
>JAKLIR010000092.1 GCA_022709505.1 bacterium
AGGCGGAAGGAGCATTTTTGAAGTGAGCGTACCGGGATGTACGTGAACGAAAAATGCGACGACAACGAAGCAGTTCGCCGCTATGAACGTTGCCGCGGGTTCGGCGCACTGTTGACGAATCCGGAATGAAACCGGTTTGAATTCTCATCAACCCGGTGATATACTCTAATTACCGCTGGGGGTGCCTAACGGCTGAGAATAACCCCTCGAACCTGATCCGGGTAATACCGGCGTAGGGAACGCGGTTCGACGTAGCGCCGTTCCGCAACACCCCGCGAGGACGGTTTTTTTATGGCCTTGAACACTAAAAGCAGCGTGCTCAGATCAATCGACGCGAACCTCAACAGGGCGGCCGAGGGTTTGAGAGTTGTAGAGGATATCCTCAGATTTTCCTATAACGAAAAACGTCTTACCACGAAGGCACGCTCACTTAGGCGCTCAATAAGAACAACAGGGGCCATGCTGCCGGGTGGAGCGGCGGCTCTTTGCGGTTCGAGGGATTCGATAAAAGACGTCGCGAGAAACGCCGGGGCTTCCTTGGGGAGAAACGCGGCGGATTCGATCACCCCCAACCTGAAACGCGCTCAAGAGGCTTGCAGAGTGCTCGAAGAACTCTCGAGACCGATATCTTCTCCAGCTTCGTCGAAATTCGGCGAAATAAGATTCGAACTTTACGATTTCGAACGAGACGCGGCGCTCTTCATCGCCCACGCGGATCGCAAACTGAAAATGCCGCCCTTCCCTTTCCTTTACGCAATAGCCGGCTATGAGGTTTTTTCACGAAGCGGCTACAAATATTTAAAGGAACTATGCGCGGCAAAATCAGGCATGATCCAACTCAGAGATAAGAACGTTTCCGATTTGGAATCAACGCGTCGGGCAAAGGACCTTTCTGACAGACTGAAAACTTCGGATACTCTTTTTATAATGAACGACAGACTCGACATAGCTATGATTTCCGGGGCGGACGGCGTGCACCTCGGAGACGAAGATATCCCCGTGATCAAAGCGAGAGAAATCGCGGGAGCGGATTTCATAATAGGAACATCAACTCATTCATACGAACAAGCGATGGGAGCACTCGAAGGCGGGCCGGACTACATCGCCTTCGGCCCGGTGTTCGAAAGCCCTACAAAACCCGGAAGAAAGCCCGTCGGAGTTAAACTCCTTAAAAAGATATCAGCTCGCGCAGCGGACACTCCTGTGGTCGCCATAGGAGGAATAACGCCGGACAGACTCGCTTCCGTTTACGAATCCGGCGCGGCCGGCGCGGCGATGATCTCATCTATTTCAGATCAGAAGTCGAGGAAAAAGAACCTCGAATCGATTAGCAAAATTATCGAATCGTTTAAGAGAATAAAATCCAAAAACGGATACCGGCATGAGTGAGAACGAAATTATTGATGTGACGATCAACGGGCAGAAAAGGCAAGTCCCCGATGGAATGACTGTCGAAGGACTTCTTGAATTTTTAAATGTAAAAAAAATAACGGCGGTTGTCGAACACAACAAAACAGTTCTCGGGAAAGATGAACATTCAACAGCGACTGTGAAGGACGGCGACACGCTTGAGATCGTGCGCTTCGTTGGAGGCGGCTGAAAAACGAGGAGGTTCACAGCATGGAAGACAAATTGAAAATCGGAAAGCATACTTTCGGATCGAGGCTTTTCGTCGGAACAGGTAAATACCCCGATTTCCCTACGATGAAAGAAGCGCTCGCGGCTTCAGGCTCCGAGCTCGTGACATTCGCCGTGAGAAGAGTGAACATAGACAACCCGAATGAAGAGTCGTTGCTCGACTACATAGACAAAACGAAGTTCACGCTTCTCCCGAACACAGCGGGCTGCGCGACCGCCGAGGAGGCTGTAAGAGTGGCGCACATCGCGAGAGCGGCGGGAATGACGGACCTCATTAAACTCGAAGTCATAAACGACTCCGAAACACTTCTTCCCGACGTGGTCGGAACAATCGAAGCCGCGAAGGTGCTCGCCGCCGAAGGTTTTACGGTAATGGCATACACCTCTTCAGACCCGGTGGTGGCCGGAAAACTCATAGACGCGGGCGCGGCGGCGGTAATGCCTCTCGCTTCTCCCATCGGATCAGGACGCGGCTTCATCGATTTCAGCTTCATTCAGCTTGTGATAAAAAGGTACGGCGGTGTTGTTCCGATAGTCGTTGATGCGGGTCTCGGCGTGCCGTCCGACGCCGCGCAAGCAATGGAAATCGGCGCGGACGCGGTCCTCATAAACACAGCTATAGCAAAAGCCAAGGATCCCGTGAAAATGGCGCTGGCCATGAAACTTGGAGTAGAAGCGGGCCGTCTCGCTTATTCGGCCGGCAGAATCTCGCGGATAGACCATGCGTCTCCGAGCAGCCCGGTTGAAGGTGTTATAAAATAATGCATAAGTTGCCATTTAGCAAATTTGCCATAGAGCGGACTGGAAGTGAAATATGACCATCATCGAAAAAGCTCGAAAAGGGATCGTAACGAACGAAATGAAAAAAGTCGCGGCCGTCGAGGGCGTGACTCCCGAATTCATCAGGAACGAGATCGCCGGGGGAAGAATTATTATCCCGAAGAACAAGTTGAGAAAGAACGTTGAAGCCGGAGGAATCGGAAACAAACTCCGCACTAAAGTCAACGCGAATATAGGAACCTCCAAGGATAAGAACTCGCTGAAGCTCGAAATGAAGAAGCTCCGCGTCTCGCTGGAAGCCGGGGCGGACGCCGTTATGGACCTCAGCACCGGCGGCGATATCAGAGCGATACGAAAAGCGATACTGGCCGAGTGTCCCAAACCGCTCGGGACCGTCCCTATATACGAGATGTTCGTAACCGCATCCGCGAAGTGCGGCGGACGGCTCGACCTCGATGCGGAGTATCTCTTCGAAGTCATCGAACAACAAGCCGAGGACGGTGTTGATTTCATGACGGTGCACTGCGGCCTCACACAGACGGCGCTCGAGAGAATAAGAAAAACGAAACGGCTAACGGGAATAGTAAGCAGAGGCGGCGCATTCGTCGCGGCGTGGATGACGCGCACAGGACGTGAGAATCCTCTCTACGAAAACTTCGATCGTCTTCTAAAAATCTGCAAGAAATACGAAGTCGCTATAAGCCTCGGAGACGGACTACGGCCGGGATGCCTCGCGGACGCTTCCGATAGACCCATGGTGCAGGAAATGATCATCCTCGGAGAACTCGCTCAGAAATCTCTCGAAGAAGGAGTACAGACTATAATTGAAGGCCCCGGACACATGCCGCTCGACGAAATCGCGTCGAACGTCAGACTACAGAAGTCGGTGTGCAACGGCGCTCCTTACTACGTGCTCGGTCCGCTCGTCACTGATGTTGCTCCGGGCTACGACCACATCACGTCCGCCATCGGCGGAGCGATTGCCGCTTGGGCGGGCGCGGATTTCCTCTGCTACGTAACTCCTTCCGAACACCTCGGGCTTCCCGAACCCGAAGACGTGCGAAACGGAGTGATCGCGGCGAGAATCGCCGCTCACGCCGCCGATATAGTTAAACTCTCCGACAGGTCGTGGGACGCAAACATGTCTAAGGCAAGAAAAGCTCTCGACTGGGACGCACAGGAAAAACTCGGAATCGATCCTTCAAAGTTCGATCTCGTAAAAAAGACCCTCAAGAGCAAAAAAGGTAAAAAAGATAAAACCTGCTCCATGTGCGGTGAATTCTGCGCGATGGAGATCAGCGACAAGCTGACCGAGTGATTTTTCTCGTCAAGTAAAATTTTTAAAATTTTTTTTCGCGTATATCAAATAGCAATGCCTTGATAATGCTCGGGCCTGTCCGAACACTTTCCTAAAAAACCTGAAATGATTTTTGAAATACGAAAAAGCTTCATTTTAAAATAGCTTTTCAGCCACCTATTCCTCATAGACAAAATAGCCAGTACAGAGGGTTGTTAATAGCTATATGCTCATAAATTTGTTAACGAGGCGAAAGAGCAGCAATGTGTATCAAAGCGGCTAAAATCGATTAATGGTTGCTATTGTTGTTGATAGTATAAAAAAATTCAAAAAAATATTTTTCAAGGCATTGACATTTTGGAATCAAAAAGTAATATATGTAACTATAGTCAAATAGAACATCTTGGAAGGAGGTGTCAAATGGCAAAGAAGGCAGCGAAGAAAGCAGCTCCGAAGAAAAAGGCAGCAGCTCCGAAGAAAAAAGCGGCAGCGAAGAAGAAAAAATAACATCTGTGGAATGTCTCAATCCCGGGTAATATTCCGGGACGGACGACAACTGAAAAAGGGGAACGAATGTTCCCCTTTTTATATGTCCGCGAAAATCCCGTATCGAATATCAGAGATTTGAATCGGTGAACTTCTTTATCTTACGAAGCAGGGATTCCACTGTAAACGGTTTCAGGATGTAATCATCAGCTCCATGATGCAAAGCCTGAAATATCTTTCCCTTTTGCCTGACTATAGACAGCATTATCACGGGGATGTTCTTAGTCTCTTCGAAATCCTTCAGCAGCATTAGAGTCGAAAATCCGTCGAGCTCCGGCATGACTATATCGAGGAGGATCAGCATCGGCCTCCATTCCTTCGCCTTCTCTATTCCTATGTAGCCGTTAGAAGCTGTGATGACATTGAAGCTTTCCTGAAATATATTTTCCACTAACTTCAGTACGACCTTATCATCGTCGATGACGAGTATCGTGGGACGGCTTCGCTCTTCATCCGTCGTTCCCTCGGTTCCGTCGTCGATTTCTTCGATCTGTTCCTTCACCTGCGCCTTCAGACGTCTGACAACGAAGTTGGTTATTTCATTCTGTTTCTTATCGTCGATCTTTGTGAACAGGACTCCGATCCTGTGTGAGTAAACGCCCGTGGGCGGCGATATCTTTTCGCACCATCTGATTTCACCGTCCGCTCTTATGGGCTTCGCGTCTCCGGCTATTTCGAATTCGAAGCTGACTATCTTTCCTTCCTCGAATTCGTGTTTGCACAACAGGCAAAGTCCGCCCGCGCTGACATTCTTTATGCTCGCGAGACTTATGTCCATCGTGTCAGGCACCCGGTATTTCGCCGCGCCTTTCATATCGACTCTCGGATATTTCCTTTTATCATCCATTTTTCACCTCCGAGCTTGGCAATTCGCTGTCACGATAATCAGATCGGATTTCACAGACATTGCCTCTCATTATTATCAAAGCGGATCCCGACCACAAACTTATATTGCTCCCGAATCCAATGGCGGATTCGGGTTAATTCGTCTTGTATCTTCATATTAATCGTCCGGCCTCGCATGCACAACCCGGGAGATTTCCGTAATCAATCAAAGATAGAGTTAAGGGTCGCCCTGAAGTTCGTATCGCTGGACGTACCCGTCGAAGACTTAGCACGTGTGAGATTCCTCAGATAATCCACCGACAGGCTCGTGTTCTTCGACACCCTGTAAGATGTTCCGAAAGCATAGTTCGTCGTATTGGAGAATTCGAGCCCACCCTTGCGAGATCGTTTGAAGTTGAACTTGAAGTCCACTCCGCTCATGTAGGAGTAATAGTATTGGAGGTCCCAAGAGCTTGTTGAAATATCCGGCGTCAAGTTGTAATTGAGACTCATCGTCGTGTTGAAGCTCGGCTTTGTCGAGAGAGAGATTCTATCCTGATGCTGACTTGTTCCGGCCGTGCTCGTGCTCGTCTGAGATGTTTTTGATGTTGAGAGCGATCTCGACCAGCTCACGTTTTGGATTTTCTTTTTGCTGCGCGCGAACTTGAGAGTCCAGTCGAGCCGTTTCGTTTGCCGCCAGTCGTTACCCATGCCGGATACGTTCCTGTTGAACGTGGGAGTCCAGACGAGGCCGTATGGCAAGTTCAGATTGAACGTGAAACTCCTGTCGTCGGACCTGTTGCTCGATAAGTCGAGCGGCCTCTGGATTCTCTTAAACGTCAGGTTCAGGCTGTCCGTATGCAGGAGTCGCTTCAGATATTTGAAAGTATAGTTCCGCTCTTCGGTCAGGCTTCCTTGAAGACTACCCGAGCTTCTCGACGCCACGCTTTTTGAGAAGCTTGTCGTGACGTCGATGGTCTTTATCGGAAGATAATGAAGCGCATAAGTGTTATTTCTCCCGGTCTCGCCCGACGGGTTGACTATAGACTGAGAAACGCTCGTTGAAAGATCGAATCTGGGTTTGGGGTTATATCTCGCGCTGAAGGATTTCGAGATCGAATCGCTGTCGAGATATGGATTCACGTCGTCGGATTTGGTCATCCTCGTGAATTTGGTGTCTATTGTGAGAAGTTTCTTGAATAAATTCCCAGCCAAACCGAAAGAGTCGGTGTTGTCAGATGAGGAAGAGTATTTCTGTTTGGTGGTGCCTATGTCGGCGTCTCCGTCGCGTTCCGCTGTCTGCCTGCTGTATTCGAGTCTTGAGAGATGTCCCTTTCCCATGTAGGCAACGGAGTAGTTTTGCGTCAGGTTGCTGTTTCTGCTCGTCAGTTTGACGGTCTGCGCATTGAGGGACTCGGTGTCCGCCTGATTCGCCGAATATGATAATCCCCATTTGCCGAGGGTGTACGTCATGTTCGCGCCGAATGAGCTCGAATTCGCGAGCGAGGACTTCGTTCCTCCTATTCCGGTGTCGAAGAACGGATCGGTGTTTCTCTTCGTCAGCGACGCGTTAAGCCTCTTGCCTTTATAATCAGTCCGCATGGTGTATGCGGTTCCGTCAACCACTTTTCCGAGCGCCCTGTCGAAAATGTAATTGACTACCAGCTTGTCGCCGATCGTCGGGAAATAATTACCGTAGTCGGTGTAGCCGAGTATCTGGTCATTGGCGAGCGTTGTTTCGTCCACTCCGCGGCGGAGCAGGATTATATAGCCGTTCTGCCTGTCAACGTAATAGTTCCTGACGACATTGAAAGATGTCTGCTGGTATTGATCGGCTTCACCGTCATTGTTCGCATCAAGACATGAATAGTTGTAGTTGTTCGGGTTTTCGGGGTCTCCCCGGACGCAATGCCTCAAAGTGATGTTCACGGATCCCGTTATGTTGCCGTGTTTTATTTTGCAGACGAGAGCCCGGTCGTTCTTGTATCCCTGCACCGTTCTCGAACCGTAGTAGTAGCAGCCCGCCGGATCGCCGTTGTCATATCCGGGATCGTTGGTGACGGCGTCAACCGTCAGAGTCTCCTCCTCCGTATTGAACGTCGCCGCGAGGTCGGAGTTCGTCTGCGCGAATTCGCCTTCAACCGTTATCTTGTCGCCGATCGCGAACTTCCCGGTCAACCCGATAGCCGTTTTCGTGAACTCCGAACTCGAAGGAGCATCCGTCGGCGTCACGGTGTATTTGACTTTGATGAACTGATACAGACCTGCCTGATACGACACGGGCTTCCAGAATTTAGCGTACGTCTGCCCCTCGAAACTCTCAAGGCTGTACGTTATGCCGCTCGGTTCTTCCCGGTATTCCTTACCGGGACAGAAGGAATCGCTGTCAACCACCTGCACCTGCTTCGTTCCGCTCGTCCCCCCCGCCGACACTGTTTGCTCGTGACACAGCATGACGTCCTGATGATTCACCACAGTGTTATCCTCATCGCTTGAGAGAAGAATAATTTCGCTTCCGGGGAAAACGTTCTGCGGCCACTGTTCATAGGAGGTGTCATTCATCATCGTCCCGGCCGGTATTCTGTATGTTATGAAACCATTGGTGTTTATCAACTGCGGATTATAGTAGGAATACCTGACGGTGATATCGCTGTAGAAAGTCGGCCTTTCCACATATATCCGGCCGAGGTAGTAACCGCGGTGGTCCACGAACACCGGTGAATTCGGAAGATCGGGTGTGTATTCCTTCCTTTCTGCGGTGTTATAGACATATATCGAACCTTTCACTACGTAAGGTTGTTCGAGAATCACCTCATAGCAAGTCTTATCAGGATCATAAGGGCACGGAATATTATCCGAAGGATTGGTGGGCAGCGTTATGCTCTGTTCAGTGTCGAGAGTCGTCCTTGTCGCGCTTTTCGGAGCTGCGGAAATCAAATACGTCGCCGCCACATTCATTTTCTCCCGGCTCTTCTTCTTGTCATCGAGCTTATATCCAAGCCTGAAAGCATTCAAATTGCCAGTCGAAAACAAATAGGTCGATTCTTCATAACTTATGGTCCTGTTGGTGCCGCTCGGCACGGGCTCTTTGAAGGTTATCAGCTTGGTCCCATAGTCAACCGAGTAAAGACTGGATGAGATTTCAATATTGTTTTCATCGAACAAATGGACCGAGCCGGGAATGACGAAATTTCCGGCGAGCGTATATGGGCCGAGTGTCCCGTTTCCGACGATTATCGCGGTCTTAGTCGTTGACTTCGATTCCGCCATCAGGCTCGAAAATTCAACCTTCCCGATCGTGTAGTCGAACTGAAGCCCGTTGATTTGCTTATCAAGGCTTATAAGATTTCCGCTCTCGAAAGTCGTGTTGAAATCGCCGAAGTGAACCTTGCCCTTCCCCCCGACGAGTTCGACGTCTATATGTTGTTCCGGCTGGTTGGGGCTCTCGCTCAATGAGCCGCTCACCGCTATACCGTTCTTGAGGCTGCCGTCGAGAAAAACATTCCACGACTGAGCCAAACTGAATTTATCCACCTTCGTTTGCTGCTGACTCACGCTGCTGCCTTCCGACTGCCTTATCTGAACGGTTCTCGGCACGAGACTTTTATCAACAGTGAAGGAAAGATTTCCCGTGATTTTGAAATTTCCCGAGCAGAGCGTTGCGGGAAGCGTCTGGTCGCAACCTTTCTGATCGTTGTTGATGGTGATGAGAGCGTCCCTGACGAATTGGGTTCCGCCCTGAATGGGCACGAGCACCTGTTCCATCTTCACGGGAATGGCGTCGCCCGGCTTTATCGCCCTGAACAGCAACGTGACCACAGTCAGCGGAGGTTGGATGTCCTCCGGTTTTATATCGAGATCCGCCATGAGCGAAAGATATATTTCCCCTTTGGACGGATCGACGGTGTTTTCGAAAGGAACGTTGAATATGCTTCTGTAGCCCCACTTGCGGGCGGCTTCGACCATCCTTATCAGTTCGTCCTTCGTGGTATAATCCGTAACCGCCACACCGAGATTCTTGGCCGTGGTTTTTAGCGTTTCGATATCGTACTTGTTCACCGGCTCCTGAATCTCCACCTGATTCGCTTCTCGGCCCTGCCTGTCCGTGAACACGAGATATCTCGGATCGTACTTCACCTTCAGGTCCACTCCGGTCATGAATTCGTTCTTAGGAAATTTCTCGATGACTATGTCGAGCCGGACCCACTGCCTGAGCCCTATCTTCGCCGTCCGTTTGCTGAAACCGACCACTACATCCGCGTCCGTTTCGCTCTCAACTTTCTGAAGTTCGTTGAGTCCGAGCTCCATGCTTAAATCTTTTCCCGGAGCCGAAGACGGCCCTTCCGCCGCCGAAACATCATACTTGTCCTCGAGCGCGGCCGCCGTCAGCAGAATGTTGTCTCC
>JAKLIR010000093.1 GCA_022709505.1 bacterium
TCTCGGATCTCGGAATGGAGCGCGAGATGGTCACCCCCATCCGCAAGCACTCACGCGGCATGATCCAGCGCGTGGGTCTTGCTCAGGCGCTCATCAACGACCCCGACCTCGTGGTTCTCGACGAACCCATGAACGGGCTCGATCCGATAGGGCGCAAAATGTTCCGGGAGGAAATACTCCGCCTTCGCGAGGCGGGAAAAACTGTTTTCTTCAGCTCTCACATTCTGTCGGACATAGAAATGATCTGCGATAGAATAGGGCTGCTGCACAGAGGCCGGATAGTTCTCGAACAGCCGATGAAGGAAGTTCTTAACCGGGCCGACGGAAAGAATCTCGAGGAAATATTCATGGAGAAAGTCGGAGAAGCATCATGATAAGACGAATATTCTGGATCAGCGTCAACACCGTGATCGAGCTTTACCGCGACCGCGCGGTGACAGGATTCCTGTTCGTGGGGCTGTTGTTGATCTTCGCGGGACAGGTGGTTGCGGATCTTTCGGTGGTCGAACGTAAAAAGATGTACATAGACGTCGGCATGGGAGCGATTTTTCTCGTGGGGATATTCATAACGCTGCTCGGCGGCTCGAACGTGGTGGACCGCGAAGTGCGCGAGCGGCAGGTGCTTTGCACGCTTTCCAAACCGGTCCCGCGCTCCGCGTGGCTGGTGGGGAAAACTTTCGGCTTCCTTTTCACGGTAGGCGCGGTGATCGCTATCATGACGACGTTCCTTTTCGTTTACGTGCGTTTCCGCGTGGGATTCTGGATGCCGGTGCTTTTCCTCGGCGGGTTCCTGATATTTCTCGAAATGCTCGTTTTGAGCAGCTACACGATATTGTTCTCGACCATAACATCGCAATATCTTGCGCTGTTTCTCTCTCTGATGGTGCTCGTGATCGGGCACATGGTGGACGATCTGAAGCTCTACTGGGCGAGCGCGTCATTTGTGGTGCGCGCCGCGGCGCGCGTGCTGTTCTTCGTCATGCCGGACCTCGAATCTTTTCTCGCATCGCCCGTGGTTATGAGCTACATCAAGGTCCCGCCGAATCTCCTGATCTCGATCACTCTTTATTCCGTCGCCTACCTCGCCGCGTGCATTACGATCGCGACGCTGGTCATGAACCGCAAGGAAATAGCTTGAGACCTTGTTGTAACCGATATGGAGCTCATCCCGTACTGCTTTCGATCATTTGAAAGCAACCCCGCCGCATATAATCGAAACAGACTTTTTCCCGAACATCTTTCCCTTGACGTCCTGTCTCCCGTTGATTCCGGGCCTCCACCCGGAATGACGAACAAAAGAGGAATAAACCCGAATCCCGACGATGGATTCGGCGTGTTATTGACGAATCCGGATTTATGCTATTTTGCCTGTCGGCACAGAACGATGAGAAGAGCGCCGGCGATCATTACGCATGCGCCGAGAAGCCTGACCGTTATGTTTTTCTCGCCGAAGAAACGATGTCCGAGGAACACGTCCGGCAGAGACGCGAGCTGGAACAGGGCAATGGCGTAACCGACGAACATGATTTTGAAGGAAAAGAGGGTGAGCGCCTGAACGAAAGTCATCGAAATGCAGACCGCGGCGAAATCCGCGGGCCGGCGGCGTGTGAGTTCGATGTTACCGCGCACGGCTCGTGCGCGGAAAACGGCGAGGAGCGCCACGCTGAGGAGCAACCCGAAGGCGGCCCAGAAGAACAGCGTGACGAAAGCGCTGGAAACCAACACCGCCTTTTTGAGGAAAATCACGCCGATGCAGAACAGGAGGATGGACAGCAGGCGGAACCAGACGCCTTTGGATAGCAGATTGCGGCCCAGATGTGTTTCGCCGTTTCCGGGAGCATAGCTGAGGAAAGCGCTTCCGGCGACTATCACCGCGACCCCTGCAAGGCCGGCGGCGTTCGGCTCTTCGCCGAGGAACACCGCGCCGAGAGCGAGAGCGATCGCGGGCTTGTATGCGTTCAGCGGCCCGTAGATCGATAGGTCGGTCACTCCGATCGCCAACATGACGAACACCATGCCTAATGTGTCGAAAACGGAGGCGGCCGCCATGTTAAGATAAAAACCGGAGGCGGCCGGGGGTGTTTCAATGAAGAATAGAGCCGGGAGAGACACCGCCGCGACGAACGCATATGTGAGAAGTACGACATAAAGAGGATCGGCTTTCGCTTCCGCGAGCCGTTTTTTATAGAAGTCCGCGGCCGGGCCTACAGCCACCCGCCCGGCGACGAATAAGTATTCGATCATCTAATTCTCACAATCAAGATTTGATATTACTGCCGATGGGTAAAAAAGAAATATTATTTATCAATGCCAAGGATCATTACCGGGATATCGATGTCCGCAATTCCTCTGTGTTCTAAGTCCCAAACGAATTGTTCAAAGTAAGAAACACCAGTTGACATTTGGTCCGCGAAAGCTTTTACCGGAACTATTTCCACGCCTTCGTCTATTATGCCGAGTTTATTGAAAATTGTCATTTTCGCGCATACATTGTAAACCATAAAAGCATATTTCCCGAATTGAACTTCTACGCCGAGTCTGTTTTTCACGAAGTCCATTTCCCGGAAAGCACCTCGCCCCATAGGTTGAGGGGTGTAATCTTTATAATAATATTGTTTTGGATAGTCACATTTTTCCCTATGTTTCGCCCAGCCTCTTGGAAGAAGCAACTCATCAAATGACTTATTCAGAGATTTAGGGCTGTAAAGTGTCTTTCCGGGCATGGTTTTTTCACGACTTGTTTTTGTTAGGTGAGCGCTTGCGTCTATTGAAGACACGCAGAAATGAATTTCGTCGTAAAGAATTTTGTGTTTCTTAGTTATTATTTTTGAACCGTTTTTGAAAGAAAATTCGGCCGCGATTCTCATTTTGTGATTTTCTCTTTTTCATCCGACCAAAGGATCGGTATTTGTGAAACTTTTTCTTTGCCGGAAGGTGAATACACTGGTTTCCCGAGGGGTCTTATTTTCAACCGTCCGTTGGAATAATCATTTATTCTTTGCATTGTTATTTCGATGTATTTTTCTTCTTTTTCGCAGATTATAGCTTTTCGTTTATGCATCATTGCTGCTATCATGATTGTCCCAGCTCCTCCGAAAGGGTCCAGAACGAAATCATTTTCATTGGATAGCGCAAGAATACATCGTTGCACAAGTTCTATGGGAAATTGGCAGGGATGAATCGTCTTTTCCGGGTGATTTGCTTTCACGTTCGGGATTTCCCATATCAGACGATCCCAGTCTTGCTCCACGGTTTTCCAGAAATCGGATGGATTTTTCCCAAGAGGATTTCCCGACGGCAATCCTCTCTTCTCGCCTTTGAAATGTGTTTTTCCCGGGTATTTCGACGGAACTCTAACCGGATCAAGATTGAATACGTAAGAATCGCTTTTTGTGAACCAACAAATAGTTTCATATCTTCCTGAAAATCTTTTTGATGCATGCAGGCCATGATCAAAATGCCATATAATTCTGTTCCTCATTTTCAATCCTAAAGATTTGAATATCGGATAAAAACAAATATCGAGAGGAACGATTTCGCCGTTATCAACATAGTTCCCGACCTGCCAACATATACTGCCTTCTTGAGAAAGAATTCTAACCATCCCTTCGAGAACAGGTGTCATTGATTCAAGATATTCTTTAAGAACAATCCCTTTTTCGTATTCTTTCCCTATATTGTACGGCGGTGATGAAACAATGAGTTGTATTGACTCGGAAGGAATGTCTTTTAAACTTTCATTTGCATCTCCGTGAAGGATTATATAACTTGACTCTCTTGAGTACGATTTTGTTATTTCAGGCGATGATGTGCAGAATAGGTCAGACATTTTTCCTCATGAAAATCGATTTTATCATAAATGATAATAATACCCCAATAAGGGCGTGTAAATACATGCATAATGTTTTTGAGAGAACAAACAAATAGACTCTTATTTCTTCGCCGTGCTGCTCGATATGAAATCGTTGACGGCTTTGAAGACGCTCTTCAGGTTCGGCTCAAGGTAAGAGCCGATCATTTTCTCTATGGCGGGGGAGGCTTTTTTCACGATGAATTCAGGGAACGGAGGAAATTTCTTGATATCTACTATGAACACGCCGTCGCAGCGTGCGGCGCACTTGTTTTCGCCGAGGGATTCGAAACGCCAAGCGCCCTCGCACTTTACGAATTCCCTGAAGTAGAACGGCTTGATCACCCACCGGCATTCGCGCGCCGTGCTGTCCCACGTCTCCCAGTCTTCCCAGCTTATCATTTCAGGTTTCAGGAGGTGACGGATCAGCTCGGGGATCTGGCCGAGTCCGTGCCAGCGCACGCGCATCTCGGTGATGGTTTCGCTCACGTCCATCCGCTGTTCGATCACCACTTTGGTGAGGTTCGGACAGAAGCGCACGTATTCCTGCATCCTGTCGCGGAAGACGTGATAGACGGTTTCGGCGGAGTAGGGGAATTCATGTCTGACGTCGATTTTCATGAAAGAGCCTCATCGTTTCGGTTTTTGGCGGGCCGGTTTCGCCGCTATGTTTCTCACCGGAGGTTTCTTCATGCTTGGAATTTTATCATTTCGTTTCCGCGCCTTGGAAGTCCTTTCGGCGAAAATGTGGGGCAGCATGTCGTCGATTGTCGAGATGAAAATAATGTTCAAGCCTTTGATGTCGTTTTTGCCGAGGTCGGCGATATCGTTTTTGTTGGCGGCCGGGACGAGCACTGTCATGATTCCCTCGCGTCTCGCGGCGAGCAGTTTCTGTTTCAGGCCGCCTATGGGGAGCACAGCGCCGCGCAGGGATATTTCGCCGGTCATGGCGATGTCGCATCTGATGGGTTTTTTCATGAAAAGGGACAGGAGGACGGATGTCATCGCCACGCCGGCGGAAGGGCCGTCTTTGGGGGTTGCGCCCGCGGGCACGTGGATGTGGATGTCTTTTTTATCGTCGAATGTTTCCACGAAGCCGAGGTTTTTCGCGCGGCTCCGGACGTAGCTGAGCGCGGCCTGCGCGGATTCTTTCATGACGTCGCCGAGTTGCCCGGTGAGAATGAGGTTTCTTTTTCCCTCCATGAGGATGGCTTCGATCACGAGCACTTCGCCGCCGGTCGGCGTCCACGCGAGTCCGTTCACGACGCCGATCTGCGCCCTTCGGCAGGCGGGTGAATATCCGGCCGAAGGCGCGCCGAGGTATTCGCCGAGGTTCGATCCGTTGATGCCGAACTTCTTTATGCGCGTGCCGCGAGCAACGCGCGTGGCGACTTTGCGGCACACAGTTCCTATTTCACGTTCGAGATTGCGCACGCCGGCTTCGCGCGTGTAGCCGCGGATTATGCCGCGTATCGCGCCGGTGCTCAGCGAGATCCGCGCTTTGTCGAGGCCGGAAGCTTTTGTTCTGCGGGGAACGAGGTAGCGTTGGGCGATGGCGACTTTTTCATCCTCGGTGTAGCCGGGGATTTGGATCACTTCCATGCGGTCGAGCAGCGGGCCGGGTATGGTGTCGAGCACGTTTGCGGTCGTTATGAACATCACGTTCGAGAGGTCGAAGGGAACGTCGATGTAGTGGTCGGCGAAAGTGGAGTTCTGTTCGGGGTCGAGCACTTCGAGCAGAGCGGACGAGGGGTCGCCGCGGTAGTCCGAGCCTATCTTGTCTATCTCGTCTATCATGAACACGGGGTTGTTCGAGCCGGCGATTTTGAGACCGTTTATTATGCGGCCGGGCAGCGCGCCGACATAGGTTCTGCGGTGTCCCCGGATTTCCGCTTCGTCCCGCACGCCGCCGACTGAGAGCCGGAAGAACTTGCGGTCGAGCGCTCTCGCGATGGATTGCCCCAGCGAGGTTTTTCCCACTCCGGGAGGCCCGACGAAGCACAGGATCGGCCCCTTCGAGCTCGGATTCAGTTTACGCACCGCGAGCGTTTGAATGATTCTGTCCTTGACCTTTTCGAGCCCGAAGTGGTCGTTGTCGAGGGTTTCGCGGGCGAGGTCGAGGTCGAGCCTGTCCTTGGTGGGCTTATTCCACGGGAGCGAGATCATCCAGTCTATGTACGTTCGTATCACGTTTGATTCGGCCGCGTCCGGATGCATTCTCGAGAGGCGGTCGATCTCGGTCATCGCCTGTTTGCGTGCTTCCTCCGGCATCGCCGCTTCTTTGACGGCGCGGCGGAGTTCCTCCACTTCCGAGTCCTGCGGGTCCTTCTGGCCGAGTTCCTTCTGGATCGCTTTCATCTGTTCGCGGAGGAAATATTTTTTCTGCGAGTCCTCAATTTCGGACTGCACGTTCGTTTTGATCTTATTCTGGATTTCGAGTATCTGAACTTCGTTTGTGAGGAGGCGGTTTACGAATTCGAGCCGTTTCATGGTATCGAATTGTTCGAGGATCGTCTGTGCGTCTCCGGGTTCGAGGTCGATGGTGGAAGCGACGAGGTCGGCGAGGCGTCCGGGTTCCTTGAGGTTCTTTATCATGGCGAGGAATTCGGGCGGAAGGGTCTTGCCGAACTGCACCGATCTCTCGACGAGTTCAGTGACGGTTCTCATCAGTGCGCGGACTTCCTGAGATTCGGGGACCTCGGGCTCGTCTATCAATTGAATGTCCGCGGATATGAATTCATTTTCGGTGATCTGGATTTTGTCGGCCACGCCTCTGAAGAGGCCTTGCACCATGATTTTAATGCCGCCCGTCGGGACGCGCATCATGCGGAGCACGGATGCGACCGCGCCGACGGTGTGGATGTGCTGCGGGCCGGGCTCCTCGTCGTCCGGCGGCTGTTCCTTCAGCGCCGCCGCGAATATGAAATGGTCGCCGTTCATCGCGGCGTCTATCGCTTTTTCATTCCTCGCGCCCTGAACGAAGAAAGGCACGACCATGAACGGATATATCACCGTTCCGGAAAGCGGGATCACCGGCATCGTCGATGGGATTTCCTTGAATCCGTCTTTGACCAGTTGTTCGCTCATGACTGACGGCGTCCTCCTTTCCCGGATTGCACCTTCGGGAGCGTGACTATGAGGATGCCGTTCTCGAAGTTCGCGGTGATTCCGTCCTTATCCACGGAGGCGATGATGCGGAAAGACCTTTTAAAACGACCGAACGTGCGTTCCACGCAGAAGAAGCTTAGTCCGCGCATGCTCGACAGTTTATGTTTTTCGCCCTCGATGGTCAGTACGGTGTCCTTGAACTCCACAGTGATGTCTTCGCCTTTGACGCCGGGGACTTCCGCGATCGCGACGACTTCGGTGTCAGTCTCATAGATGTCCACGCTGGGCGTCCATCGTATCGGGCTTAGCGAATACTCCGGCCGGCTCGGGAACTTCGGATGGGTTCCCCCGTCTTGATTTCCATCTGAAAAAAACGGGTCGTTGTCGTTCATTTTGCAGACACCTCCATGAGAATGCGGTTGAGGGTGAGAAGAAGGTCATCGAGTTCGAAAGGTTTCACGAGGTAGCCCGACGCACCGGATTCGAATCCGCGCGCAATCTGTTCGCTTTGCCCCGCTGCGGTGAGCATCAGCACCGGTATGTGCCGCGTTGCGTCGAACATCTTTATCGCTTTGCAAACTTCGTACCCCGTGAGTTTATGCATGCTGACATCGAGGAGAACAATGTCGAACTTTTTATCGGAAAGCAACTCGGCGATCGCTTCGACGCCGCTTTTCACCGGCTGTACGCCGAAGCCGCACTCCACGAGCAGTTCGGTCATCATCTCGAGGAAGTCGGGGTCGTCGT
Organism: bacterium; assembly: GCA_022709505.1. Taxonomy (GTDB): domain Bacteria; phylum UBP15; class UBA6099; order UBA6099; family UBA6099; genus JAKLIR01. Next base: position 7,706 of record JAKLIR010000093.1, read on the forward strand.
CCACGAGCAGAACGTTGATCGCCCCCGGCGCCGGGGGCGAGACCGCCGCGCCGGCCTCGCCGTTCCGGCTCTCGCTTCTCGGCGAAGTTTGGTCGAGAGCCGTTCCCGTTGCGTCGATCTTGTGCAAAGGAACCGTGAACCTGAAAACACTGCCTTCATTCTCCCCGGAACTCGCGAGAAGTATTTCGCCGCCGTGCTGCATGACGATTTCCCTCGCGATCGCGAGGCCGAGCCCGGTGCCGCCGTGCCTGCGCGTGTCGGATGTATCCACCTGATAGAATTTTTCGAATATTTTCTGTTTCGCGTATTCCGGGATCCCACCACCCGTATCCGAAACCGTGAATTGGACCAGTTCCGGATTGTCGGAGCGGATTTCCGCCGATACGCCGATGTGTCCTTCGTCTGTGAATTTGAGAGCGTTTTCGACAAGGTTATTCAGGACCTGCATGAGTTTTTCCTTGTCCGCCGTTACCGCGGGCAGATGCTTCTCGTAACTAACGTCGAAAATCAAACCTTTGCTCTCCGCACGCGGCCTGAAGACCGCTTCGGCTTCTTCGAGAAAATAGGTCGGCGATATGGCTTTCAGATCGAGTTCGGTGCGCCCGGCTTCCATGCGGGAGAGGTTCAGCAAGTCGTCTATCATCGCTCCGAGGTGTTGGCTGCGCCTGTTCATAACCTCTATGGCTTTTTCCTGTTTTTCGGTGAGGGGGCCGAGCTTCTTTTCGGACATCATGGAAGAGTACATCTTCACCAGAGTCAGAGGGGTTCTCAGTTCGTGCGAGACCATCGACAGGAATTCCGATTTCACTACGTTCGCCCGCTTGAGTTCCTCGTTCACCTTCAAGAGATGCTCTTCGAGCTGGATTTTTTCCTGAATGAAATCGATAAGAACGACCGCGCCGAGAATCGTACCGGGTTTTTCCGTGATGGCTCTTATCGAGATGTTGACGATGATGGATTTTTCAGGAGAGAGCGAGGAATGCAGGCTCACCCGTTCGTTTGTATAAGCTTCGCCGGTGGAGAGCGTTCTTCCGATCTGTTCCGAGGAGTCCGTTCCCTCGAGTTCGGGGAACACCGAGGCAAAGAAGGAGCCTTCGATTTTTTGATCGGCGAAGCCGAGCTTTTCCTGAGCGGATTTGTTGATCCCGATGATTTTTCCGTCGCTGTTTATGATTATGATTCCGCTTGCTATGTTCTGGATGACGAGTTCGATGAATCTGCGCTGGGCTTCGGACTCCTCGTTTCGCTCGTCGCGCTCGGAGAGAAGGTGTTTCCAGTTGTCTGAGAGGGCGTTGAGCGATTCTGCGAGCCTTTCGATTTCGTCGCCGGTGTTAAGGGAGAGATGCGCCGCTTCTTTGTTTTTATTGAGAGAGTCAACGTGGCGGACGAGCTCGTGCAGAGGTGTCAGGGAGCGGCGGACCGCGAGGCTTATCAGGAACATGACGGAGATTGTCAGTAGAACGGCGACGATGATGTTGCGGACCACGAGGAATAACGCTCTCGATCTGATTTCGGCGAGAGAATATCTGAGAATCGCGCAGCCTCTATATTCGCCGTTGACGGTTACCGGGACGGCCGTGATGAGCGAATAGAGGCCGATCCCTTTCTCTTTCACTCGGGAATGAGCGGGGGACGATTTCGCGCGATTGATGAGGTCGAGAAGAACGGGGTCGCGCACGGATTTTCCCACGATGTCTTCAGAAGAGGCGTAAACATATCTGCCGTTCCGATCGACGAACATTGTTTCTTCGGGCTCGTCGCC
>JAKLIR010000094.1 GCA_022709505.1 bacterium
GTGCTCGCTCCATGTGCCGCCGACAATTTCCACGCGGCCCTCTTTGAACAGTTTCAGAAGCTGCGCGTAAACTTCGGGATAGTCTTTCCTCATCCATTCTACGGCCTGCGCCTGACTGAAGGCGAATATCCACTCCGGGTATTCGTCCATCAATTTGTAAACTGTCGTGAGCGTGTCTCGCGCGGCGGTCTCGCCCTCTTTTTTATCCCAGAGCCACGCGAGGTCGAGGTGCGAGTAGCCGACGAGCCACAGAGTATATTCCTTGAAAAGGTCGTCCGTGTCTTCGAGTTTTTTCTTAGCCTCATCGAGAGAGGCGAAGTAGGCGGCGTCGTCGAAAGAGTCGAGCGCGGAAATGTTAACGAGAGCCGCCGAGGAGTCGAGCAGGGCGTTCCAGCGGGCCGGCTCCTTGGAGTAGCCTACCAGCCCCGCCGCCGCGTTCAGCCTGTCGATGTAATCGCGGGTTCGCACCGCTGTTTCGTCGAACACAGAGAACGACAGCTTCGCGCCGAGATACGCGCCCGGCCACGTGCCGTTTTCCACCCGCGCGCCGATCACGATCTTTTCCCCCGGCTTCGCGTTGTCCGCTATGTACGAGCCGTCCGTCGCGCTTCCCTTTTTCACGCCGTTCGCGTATGCGTCTCCGCCGTCGGACACGTTCATTTTGAGGAAAATCTTCGAGCCGGCTATGCTTCGCCCCGCCACCTTTTCAGGCACGGTGTATTCGCGGCGGAACCAGAACACCTGATTCGCCTCCGGCCAATATAGGCCGGGCCCGGCTTTCTTCCATTTCAGTCCTTCGGGAGGATTGACGCCGATGCACTTCTCGTCGCACGCCGCGCGGTAGTTCCACGTGTCCAGCGCGACGTCGAATTTCTCGATACGGCTTTTCAATGCCGCCGCGACATCCTTATACCCCTCCGCCCGCGCCGGCGCGGCGCTCAATGTCATCACCGCGAATATCGCAAACCATATCGCGACCGGCATTCTCCTCACATGGCAGGCATCTCGTCTCATGGCGCACCTTTCAACTCTTTGTTTTTCGCTACGTGTTAACTTGAATCACGGGCCGCGGCCGCTTCATTTCACCTCTTGTATCCGGTCTATCAAATCGCCGAACTGCGCCCGGTATTTCTCGTACATCGGTTTGACTTTTTCCCTGAACGGCGCCGGGTCCGGCTTGTTGATCTTGCAGCCCGAAGCTTTCACCTTCTCGAGCGCTTCCTTGTCATATTTCGCCCACAGCTCGGACTGCGCCTTCTCGGATTCCTTCGCCGCGTCCGCGACGATTTTCTTGTCCGCGTCCGAGAGCTTGTTCCAAGTTTTCATGCTTATCAGCACAACGTCCGGAACGCGCGCGTGCTCGTTCAGCGAGTAGTATTTGGCGACTTCGTAATGGTTCGTGGAGAGATAGCTCGGAGTATTGTTTTCCGCCCCTTCGATCACGCCCGTCTGGAGCGAGGAATACACTTCCTCGAACGACATGGGGGTCGCCGCGGCGCCGAGCGCGTTCACGAGGTCCACCATCACCTGACTCTTCTGAGTCCTGATTTTCAGTCCTTTCAAATCATCGGGAGTGTTTATCGCCCTCTTCGTGTTGTAGAAACTGCGCGCGCCGGAATCGTAGTAAGCGATCAGTTTCAGCCCCTTGGGTTCGAGGTCCTTCGCCGCTTCCTCTCCGATCGGCCCGTCGAGCACTTTCCTGAAATGCGCGGCGTCCCTGAAAATGTACGGCATGCTGAACACGCCGATCTTCTGCGAAAATTCAGTCAGCGGCGCGCAGGATACTCGGTTGATATCGAGCGTGCCCATCTGCGTGTTCTCGATGGTCTGGGTTTCCGAGCCGAGAGCCGCGCTCGGGAAAACTTTCACCTTTATTCTTCCGTTAGTCTTCTTCTCTATGATCTTGCCCATTTCGAGCAGGCCCTGAGTCGTGGGGTAGTCGAGAGGATGGTCGTCCGCCGCGCGAAGCACGATTGCGCCCTTTTTCGCGCCTCCGCCCGCGCAACCCCCGCAGAAAATCATTAGTCCGAACACCGCCGTAACTCCGATCATGATCCCAATGGTTCTTTTCAGCATTGTCCCCTCCATCCTTGTAGTTTAACGCGGAACAATTATATCACGCCCGGCGGCGCGAAACCATCGCACCACTCACCAAGCCCGCCTCCGGCGGCTTAAGGGAACCCTTTCCAAAGGGTTCCCTTAAGCCGGATTTTTCACCGGAAAAATCCGGGAAATCGGAAAAAGAGCGATCTACGGCGTTGCATCATCGACTCGAACTCGGTCACATACGTCTGAGTATGCTCCCTCGTTCTCGCTCGATGCGTCTTGTATCTCATCTCTTTTTCCGATTTCCCCCCCCCCCACATTGTTGAAAAATGTGGGTTAAAAATCCCTCCTAAACTTTTCGCTCGCGTAATTCGGGAAGAGCGCCGAATTGCTTTTTTTTATTGCTGAAGATAGATTCCGGCTCTGCGGCCGGAATGTCGGGTGAAAGGGAGCAATTCCGGTAATACGCCGGAATTGCTCCAGTGGGAAACAACGGGCGCCCCGCCCGTTCTTTCATTTTGAATTTTGCAGCTTGTAGAGCAGGGCCGGGTCTCCGCACCCGGCCGCGGCTTGTGCCCAACTCGCTCCTAAAGACCACCCCTGACATCCGTGGATTCCGGGCGTCTACATCTTAAACGCAACGCAAATACGGGCCGCGGAGCGGCCCTGCATCGCGTTCCGGCGCGGAGCACCGGAACGAGGAAATACTGTGTGTCAAAACGCGGAGCATCGTAATACGGAAAAGAGCGGGCGAGACGCCCGCGCCCCTATATAATAGCATTGCGACGAACAGAACATCGTAACAAGGCAATGTACGTCATTCCGGGCTGAGACCCGGGATCCACGGGTGACAGGATGTCAGGGGTGGGCCTTTCGGGGCGGCCGGGTGCGGGACATGTAAGCAATGCCGCGTTGTTCAAGCGGCATTGCGGAAGTGAAAGTTTTGCGGGGGATTCTCAAGGGGGCGCTTTTTCAAAAGCGCCCCCTTGAGCGCCCGGGCGGCTTATTGCGCCGTGACGTTTTTCCGTTCGCGGGTTTTCGCGGCGCGGTAATAAACTTGGAAAGCGGTTCTTGCTGCCTTCACTTTTCTCATACGGAAAACCATGCGCGCCGCGAAGCCCGGCATATAGGGGATCAGCCCGGCGAGCTGGTAGTGGAAATCGTTTTCGTCGTAATCCGCATAGCCTTTTCCGTAAGGGTCCGTTCGCGGTTTTATCCCACGCTCCTCGTACATGGTTTCGAGCCGTGTTTTTGGGAAGGGCGTAAGAGCGAACAGGAAAAGAGAAAACGGTTTTTTGAGGTCGAGCAGAAGGCGGAGTGTTTCATCCCGGTCGGCGTCGTTTTCAAAATCATTCTGAATTATAACGTCGTAGAACGGATGTATGCCGCACCGGTTCAGGATCCTCGCTGCACTGATGAATTTGTCCCGGTTGAATTTCCGGTTGAAGATTTGCTTGTGAGTATTTTCGCTTCCGGACTGCAACCCGATCTGTACGAATCTGAGCCCGGCGGCCTTCAGTTTTTTCATGTCATCTTCGTCGAACGAACCCGGGACGACTCTGACGATGAAGGGGAGCTTTATTTCCTCGGCGTACCTTTCAGTGAACCGGCCGAGCCATTCCTTTGAAGACAGGAAAAAATGGTCGTCTATGAAGTTTATGAATTTTATCTCGCCTATGTACGACATGGCGTGTTTTATTTCCTGAATTACATTATCGACGCTCCTCGTCCGTATCCTCCCTTTATTGCCGTAAAGCTCGTTCAGGAAAGAGTTGCAGCAATAGGCGCAACTGAAAGGACAAGACCTCGACGCCATGAGCGTGTAGTCGTCGCCGTTGTAATTCGAGTACCGGACGTATTCATCCCTGCCGAACGCTCTCAGCCCCGAGGCATCTTGCAGATAGAACCCGTCCCAGTCGTACCTGCTGAAAGGCAACGAGTCGAGATCATTTATCAAAGGCGCTGGTTTGTTCACCACCTTGCCGCCGCCGGGTTTTTTGACGCCGATCCCCGGAATACCCGACGCGTCGCCTCCGCTGAATACCGCCTCAGCCAATCGCTGAAGCGTGAGCTCTCCTTCGCCCACGCAAACGCTGTCCGCGTGATCGAGACACTCGTCCGGCATCAGCGTCGGATGTATCCCGCCCCAAACCACGTGAGTGGTCGGCGAGTGCTCTCTTACTGCCGAGGTCAACGCTTTCGCGAAGTTGAACCCCGACGTCATCAGCGAAATCCCGATGATCCCGAAATCACCGCCCCTGACGAACTCTCCGAACGCGGCTTCGTCGTATTCCTCTTCCTTCGGCAGAAAAAGAAGTTTCACGTCGATGTTCCGTCCCGCGAGCGCGGAAAAAAGCGAAAGACAACTCAGATTTCTATGGCTGTCCTTGAGGATTGATATCAGAAGTACTTTTTCAGAAGGCATGTCTGCGGCCTCGAACGTGACTGATCAAACAGATTGATTATGACGCATCCGCCGACAATAGGTAAAGGTTTGCCCGGAAAGAAAGCGGGTCGTCCGGCGACGTGTCCGGAGGGAAATAACGAGTTCCGGCTTAACTTTTGCTGTGGAAGCGAGTCAATAATTTTATGGTTATGCAATGAAACAAAAAAGTTGAGCGTATTGTAAACAGGATCGATGGGCGGTGGCGTGGAAAAGACCGACGAGCAACTGATGCGGGAATTCGTGGCGGGCGACCCGGGTGGCTTTGACGTCTTACTGGAGCGCTACCGGCGGCCCGTGTTTTCGATCATTCTAAGCATGGGGCGGGATCGGGAGATCGTTGAAGACGTCTTTCAGGAGATATTTTTAAAGGTAATAAAGAAGGCCGAGACGTTCGACGGAGAGAGGCGTTTCGCATCGTGGTTGTTCAAGATAGTGGATAACACATGCATAGATGTAATGAGGAGAGACAAGACCGCGAGGCGATGGAATGCGGGAGGAGAAGAGGCGTTGAACCGGTTGGCGGTGTCGCCGGAAGCGAATCCCGACGCCGAGTTGGTGGCGAAGGAGCGGCGCGAACTGTTGTGGGAGACTTTGGCGGTCTTGCCGGACGTGCAGCGAAGCGTGATTCTTCTCCGCGAGTTCGCGGGATATTCATACGATGAAATTTCCGGAATACTATCGCGACCGCTTAACACAGTGTTTTCGGACATGCACCGGGGATTGAAACGGCTGCGGGAGACGTGGCCGGGAGGGCAGATACATGTGGAAGTCGAATGAAGACGAGGAATGCGGAATTGTGGCGCCGCTGTTGACGGCGTACGTCGAGTCGGCTTTGCCTCCGGTGATGACCGCGTCCGTGAAAGCGCATCTCGAAACGTGCGCGAATTGCAGGGAGGAAAAAAAGCGTATCGAGGCCGTGCTCTGCGAGTTGAGATCGTTATCTCTCCTCTGCGAGAGGGCGCCGGGCGAGGCTGTGGTGGGGAATCTGCTGCGTGAAGCGGAAAAGGCGTGCGGCGGGAAGGGCTTTTTCAAGAGGATCATGCCGAGGGCGCCGGAAAGCGCCGCGGTAATATCTCTGTGCAGAAAACTCGGCGCGGCGGCCGCCTGCCTGTCGATCGCATTCGGCGGTATGATCTATTTCCATCTGAGCAAAAACAACATCAGCGGGGAGCTCGTTTCCGCGGATTCGCAGTCCTCCGAGGTTGTATCTCTGAAATCGGCGAATTGCTATCCCTACAGCGTGCTGAGCGAGAGCGAAAACACTTTCTTGAACGGCGATGCGGCGCAAGCCATGAAACACATCTACACGCTGAAAAATTAGCCCGCATTTTTCACCGATGTGGGTTGAATCCGAATCCGTCGCACTATTAACGAATCCGAGTTGAAATCCGGGTTAGTAGGAGCGAAAAACAAACGAGTGAGAATCCGCCGCCGATTTTCTCAGGCGGATTTCAACTGAATAATTGCGGACTTTCAGGAGGCGCACACTGCGATGAACGAATCTAAAAAATGGATAATTTTCTCTATAGTTCTGGTATTCATAACCGGGCTTCTCGCCGGTTTTCTGTTGGGGATGTTCGTGGGACGGGGCCGCCCCCGGCCGGAAATTTGCCCGGCGGCGGGCCGGATCGGGCCGGAAGCCCGGGGAATGGAACACCACGGATCCCCGGATCGGATGAGAGACGTGTTCGTTCAGTCTATGAAAAAAGATCTCTCCCTTTCATCCGATCAGGAGAAAAAATTGAGAGCGATCATGGACGCCAATGAGAAAGAACTTACGGCGCTCAGAACCGAAATGAAGAACGGGATGGAAAAGTTCCGGGAAAAAGTGTCCGGACAGATAAAAGGCATTTTGAACGACGAACAGAAGAAAAAGTTTGAAGCGATCGAAAAGGAGAGAATGAGCCGAGAAAAAGAATTCGAGATTGGTCCGCCCGCCATGAGACGCGGAGAAGATTTCAACGGCCCCGCTCCGGAACCCGGCTTGAACCCCGGAGGAGGACAACCCGGTCAGCCGGGGGGTCGCCCGCCGGAACAACCCGGCGGTGAATCCGGCCCCGGCCCTCGGGACGGCGGGAGGCGCGACTCTGAAGGAGGCCCCGGGGCATTTCACCCGTAATCTAACCCGTTAGGCCGTAATGAACATTGCCGCGGATTCGGCGCAATATTGACGAATCCGGGTTAAGAAAATGACTTTCTTGTTCACTTCAACTCGTAAGATTTGTCGGGAGCGGGAACGCCGAAGGTGCTTGAGGCGAGGACGACATGGCGAGATGATTTTCAGAGGACTAAAATAGATTAATACTAAAGAGCCCAGTCAAAACTCTGAACATCAATAGGCTTCCGCACTCCGAAGCGTTCCCGAAGACCCGATTTTCACCCGTCGGCAAAGGTGAAAATCAGGCCTTGTCAGGAGGAGGTGATGTGAAAAAACTGAATGATGCAATGAGGGGCCGGACCTTTTGAGGAAGCCCTCGTTTGTCTCCAATCGACAGAAGAGACAATCTTTCATATCCGAATTTCAAAACTTCCGGAATCTTCATGGAAAATCCGGATTAAAGTTTGTCTTTCGCCACCGGCTGGATCACCTCCTTTCTAAGGAGAACACCTTCGAAAGATGATAATCTTTTGCCGCTGGTGAATGACCGAGCTCTGCTTGATGTTACCCTAAACCACATGTTTCACTAATGTGGGTTGAAATCGGAAAAATGGATGAGATACAAGACGCATCGAGCGAGAACGAGGGAGCATACTGTTTCGTATGTGACCGAGTTCGAGTCGATGATGCAACACAGTAGATCGCCCTTTTCACGATTTCCCGGATTTTTCCGGTGAAAAATCCGGTTAAATACGGGCTTCAGCAGTGGAATATTCGGATACTTTGTTTCACGATGCGCCTTTTCGACAGGTGCTTCGAACCCGAATCCGATGTACTATTTACGAATCCGGGTTAAAAATTCAGAGAGGTGAATTAATGAGCATAGCAGGAATTAATTTTCAGCACATCAACATGGCGTCCATGGTGCAGTCGAGAGAAAAGATCGACTCAGTGATGAAGAGCGTCGTCAGCGAAGCGAACGGGGACAACGGGAATCCGCTCGGAGTCAGCTTCGAGTTCTCTCAGCCCGCGGAACTGTTTTCGAAACTTTCCCAACTCCAAAGCTCGGACCCCGAAACGTTCAAGAGCCTGATGAACGACATCGCCGAAAAGCTTCAGGAAGCGGCGGACGAAACAGAGGACGACGATTTCAACGGCAAGATGCTTGCGGACCTTGCGTCAAAGTTCAAAAACGCGGCTGAAACGGGCGACCTCACTCAGTTGAAGCCGCCGCCTCCACCGCCTCCGACGAACACTGATTCGGACAGCTCGAAGATTTCGCAGTACCTTCAGAATTCTTCCGATGACGATCAGATGTCGCTGATCGACCTCCTGTCGCAGTTGGAGGAAAGCGATTCGGATAGTTCGTCCACGGGAACGAGCTTGGACGACACGATCAATTCGATCCGGTCGCTTCTTTTGAAAGCGTTCCAGCAGATGGAACAGAAAGCTACTGAAAAGAGTTCGTAAAATTTCGGCGTTGAAATCGACAACAAAAAGCCGGTTTGGGGCGATAATATTGAACTGAGAGATTCGAGAGGCGCGGGAACGAGGCCGCTGACCGGAAGCACTGCGGAGCACCGCCGCGGATTTCATGTTGTCGAGGAGACATTATGCCGAAAGAGGGAAATCAGGCCCCCGGGCCGGATACCGTCGAGATCAAAAACGATCTGAACGGGCAGGCGCCGACTGACGCTGATTTTCTGAATCTGCTCAACACCACGCCTCCTTTCGCCGGGTTCGGGTTCGGCGGCGCTCAGTTCATCGAACTGGCCGAACTGCGGCGCACCGAGCGCAAAGGGGATTTGGTGTTCCTCGGGTTCGATAAGGAACTCAGCCGTCATTTCGGCGACTGCAATTCCGGCGCGGCGGCTTTCGTGAGGGAAAAAACTTTCTGTATGATGCCGTGGACGCAGGAGTTCGCTGCGCCATCTCACGACATCGGGATAGTTACTTGCGGAGATCTCGACCTCGCGATCAAAGCCATCTCGGTTTTTTGCGGCCACATCGCCACACTCGGCTGCCGGCCCATTCTCGTGGGGTGCGACCACACGGCAAGCCTCGCCGCCGCTCTCGGTGTGGCTTTCTCAAGCGAAAAACCGCCCGTTTATCTGTATTTTGACGCTCATCTCGACCTCGGCCTGCATAACGTCACTCCCAATCTTCACAATGGCAATTTCGTGAATTTTCTTCTTAAATCGGACCGTATCGCGGAGGTTGTGAACGTCGGAAGCCGCTGCTGGTCTTCTTTCGTTCCGGTTTACGACAACGTGCCGCGCTTCTCGATCGTGAAGGGCGGTGTGCCGCACGTCCCGCCGGAAAAAATGATCGAACAACTTTCTTCCCTCAAGGGGAGAACTCTCTATGTGAGCTTGGACGCGGACGTGCTGGACCCCTCATGCGCGCCGAATGTCTCCTGCCCCGAGCCTTTCGGCATGTCGGCGATGGAGCTTTTCGAAGTCTGCAACTGGCTCGGCGAATCGTGCAATGTGATCGGCGCGGACCTCTGTGAGCTGACTCCGTCGAACAACAGTCTCGGCTCGGAACAAGCTCTCATGCGCTGCATGCACGCGCTTTTCCCCAAACAGACCTGACGTCGAGAAATCGCGAAAAACGACGACTTAAGGGAACCCTTTGAAAAGTGTTCCCTTAAGAATCCTTCCTAAACTTTTCGCACGCGCAATTCCGGAAGAAATCGCGAAAAGCTGCGATTCGCGGCGTTGCATCATCGACTCGAACTCGGTCACATACCTCCAAGTACGCTCCCTCGTTCTCGCTCGATGCGTCTTGTGTCTCACCGCTTTTAGCAATTTCTCATGGGATAATAAGGTGAAAGAAATGTCTCTCGCCGGAATTTCCTCGAT
>JAKLIR010000095.1 GCA_022709505.1 bacterium
CGAAGCCGTGTTCTTTGGTGTAGCTGTTCCATCTTTCCCAGACGGTTGTCGCGCCTTGGTCGATCGAATAGCCCCAAGAGGGGTACTTGCGGTTTGTGAGCAGCCGCGAGGCGACATCTGTTCGGCCGATCTCGGTGAGGGTTGGAAGCAGGATGCCGCAGCCGACGAAGCCGGTGGAAAGGCTCCAGTCCCGTTCCTTGATCTTATCAATGAGGTGGTTCGCCGCCTTGAGGCGCAGGCTTTGCGGGAGAAGGTCGAAATGCAGGGCGAGCAGGTAGCCCGTCTGCGAGTTTCCGGACACCGTGCCGTCGGTCGAAACGTAGTATCCGCGGAATGCTTTTTGGATTTTGGAGAACGTGCGCATGTCGTTTTCGGCGTCTTCCTTTTTGCCGATCACGCCGGCGAGGTCCGCCATCAGGCGCACGCTTCTGCCGTAGTACGCGGTGGAGATCAGGCCGTTGTCCGTCGGGTCGTTCACGTTCAGCCAGTCGGCGTAGCCGCCGAGGGACGGGCTGAGGTGTCCGGGGCTGCGCCGGGTCAGAAAGTCGATCCACGCCTTCATGGCCTTATAATGTTTTTCAACGATCCGCTTGTCGTCGTACACGCGGTGGATCGTCCACGGGCAGATCACTCCTGCGTCGCCCCACGCGGCGGTCACTTTCCCCGCGACGAACGGCGAGACGTCTGTGAATCCGCCGTCGGGGAGCTGTGCGTCCTCCACGTCCACCATCCATTTGGTGAAGAACGGAGCGATGTCCATATTGAACGCGGCCGTGCGCACGAACACCTGCGCGTCGCCCATCCAGCCGAGCCGCTCGTCTCGTTGCGGGCAGTCGGTCGGCACCTCGAAATAATTCGAGCGCTGTCCCCACACGATGTTGCTGTAGAGTTTATTGATGAGCGGGTTCGATGTTTCGAAAGTACTTGTCAACGGCAGGTCGGAGTGCATCACGACGCCGGTGATCGCGTCGAGGTCCGGCGTGCCCGGATAGCCCGTGATTTCCACATACTGGAACCCGTGAAAAGTGAAGCGCGGCTCCCAGACTTCCAGCTCGCCGCCTTTAAGCGTATAGGTGTCGGTCACTCTCGCGCTGCGCAGGTTCGTCGTGTATATCGTTCCGTCGGGGTTGAGCATCTCCGCGAAGCGCAGCACGACCTTGTCGCCCGCTTTGCCCCGGACTTTCAGCCGCGCGCATCCCGCGAAGTTCTGCCCCATGTGGAACACGAACACTCCGGGCTTCGGCTCTGTGATCTTAATCGGTTTTATCTCCGACACCTTGCGCACGGGGATGCCCGGATACGCATCGATGAGCGCCGGAATGGAGTCCGTCACGTTGACGGCTTTCCAATTCTTGTCGTCAAAACCGGGTTCGCTCCAGCCGCTGAGTTCCATCCGGGCGTCGTAGGTTTCGCCGTCCTGCATGTCCGCCTCGCGGATCGGTCCATACTTCGTCTTCCACGTCCCGTCGCTCGCCACGATCTGTTCCGAACCGTCGGCGTATTCGATATGCAACTGCGCCCGGAGCCGGAGCTGCGTGCCGTATATCCGCTGTCCCCGCCCACCGATGTTCCCCGCATACCACCCGTCCGATAGAATCGCTCCCAATACGTTCTCTCCGCCTGTCTTCATCATGTTAGTCACATCGTACGTCAGGTAGTAAACCCTCTTGTTGTAGTCCGTCCAGCCGGGCGTGAAAAAATCCTTTCCCACGCGCCTTCCGTTGACGTGCAATTCAAAAAAACCGAGGGCCGACGCATATACCGTTGCTCGTTTGATCGACTTGTCCGCCGTGAAACTTTTCCGCAGGTACGGGCAGGGGAAGTATGATTTCTTCCCGCTCATCCTGCTCAATTTATGCAGGTCCGCGTTGAACTCCTGTTTCTTTGACACTTTCACATCGAGCCCGATCCATTTAGCTTTCCATTCGCCTCCGTTCAGTATCCCCATGCTCCACATCGCAGGTTTACTCCAGCCCGAAACCGCGCCCTTGCCGTCCCAGACGCGAACCTTCCAAAAGTAGGGTTTCCGTGATCCGAGCGGTTTTCCGGCATATTCGATCTGAGCCGTTTCTGAACTGTTTATCTTGCCTGTGTCCCATGCGTCGCCCTTGTTCTTTGCGAGCGCGGCCTTGTCCGCCGAAACGATGATCTGATACGCGGTCTGCTTCTGTGCGCGTTCGCCGGAGGAGACTATCCAGCTCAGCCGGGGGTTCCTTACGTCTATCCCGAGCGGGTCCACGCGGTATTCGCAACGCAGATACGATGGAGAAAGCGAGCCGTGGGGCGCCGCCGCCCGCGCGCGCGCCGCCGCCATCAACAGCGCCGCCGCCAATATCATGCAAGTTATTTTCTTTAGATTTGAATTTGAAATAGTCATCTGCTTACCCCCCATGAAGATTTCTTTTCCCGCATCCAACCCGCGTGTCGAGCGGGTGATTTCCCGTCCGGCAGATTATAGCACATCGCCAACGCCATATAGAAAGCCCTTTTGTTTAGAATTCACCGGCGCGGGCGAGACGCCGCCCCGCGCCCGGGCGCTCAAGGGGGCGCTTTTGAAAAAGCGCCCCCTTGAGAATCCCCCGCAAAACTTTTTGCTCTCGCAATGCCGCATAAACGACGCGGCATTGCTTGCTCGAGTTATTTCATCACAATCACAATCATTCCGATTTCATGTCATTTCGTCATATCACCATTGTGTCCGTCATCCCGGGGTGGTCTTGCTGCTTCTCTTCTTCGCCATAATGTACGTCATCCCAGCACCTCTCTTTTCGTCATCCCGGCGTCATTATTTCGTCATCCCGGGCTGAGACCCGGGATCCAGAGGGGACAGGATGTCAGGGGAGTTTTTTGGGGTGGGGGTGGCAGGCGGAGGCCGGGTCTCCGCACCCGGCCGCTCAAGCTGAAATATTGTGAATTCAGAACTCGAAAGCTTTTCAAACTCATTCGGCGAAGTTTTTTTTGTTCAGAGGCATCATGCGCAAAAAAAATATGGAAGATGTTCCGGCCGTTTCATATTGAGCTAATATATTCCTTATCAAATGCGGACTCGACGGTTGGTCCGGATTTTTCTCCGGAAAAATCCGGGAAATCGTAAAAAGGGCGATCTACTGTGTTGCACCATCGACTCGAACTCGGTCACATACGAACCCGAATCCGACGATTGGATTCGGGAGCAATGATTCAGAGCGGATGAAAAGCAAGGCGGAAGGAGCATTTTTGAAGCGAGCGTACCGGGATGTACGTGAACGAAAAAATGCGACGACAACGAAGCAGTTCGCCGCTATGAACATTGCAGCGGATTCGATGTACTATTAATGAATCCGGAATGAAACAGTATGCTCCCTCGTTCTCGCTCGATGCGTCTTGTATCTCATCCCTTTTCCGATTTCGATCCACGTTGGTGAAAAATGTGGATTAGCCGGCGGAACCGAGTTCAATAAGATGCCTTTTTTAGGAGCCATGCCATGAAAAGAATCACACTTATCGTTTTCCTTCTCTCGTCACTCATTATCGCGGCGACGCCCGCGCTGACGAAAACCGCGGCGAAACCCAAAGCGAAGGTTAACGCAAAGACCGTTGCGAAGCCGAAGGCGAAGGTGAAGCCGTTCTATTTCACCGCTCCATCGGGAGACCTGCCGGCTCAGATAGATAAAAAGCACGACGTTTACGTAATTCCCAACGGGAGAATGCTTTCTCCTTGGGGAAAACAGCTCATGCTGCCGCCGCATCCTTACGGCCTCGCGATTTCGAAGGACGGAAAGACCGCGGCCGCGCTCCAGACGACGAACAAACCGAACTACGTTGCGATTATAAAAGACCTCGACACGAAAAAACCGCGCGTGCTTCAGATCAGGCCGGACAAGATGTCTCTCACCGGCGCGTTCATGGGGCTGGCGTTCTCCGCGGATGATTCGCTTCTTTATGTTTCCGCCGGGAACGACGGCGCGGTGGCTGTTGTGGACGTGGCGAAGATGATTATCACGAAAACGGTGAGCCTGAACGGCGCGTTCGACGGCGCAACCTTCGTAAACGCCTACACCGGGGACATAGTTCTTTCCCCCGACGGCAAGACGCTGTACGCAATAGATCAGGCGAATTTCCGGGTGGCGGCGATCGACACCGAGACGCTCGGTGTCACGGCGAACTACAGCGTGGGGCGCTATCCGTTCGGGCTCGCGCTGTCTCCGGACGGCAAACGGCTGTACGTCGTGAACTCCGGAATGTTCGTGTATTCGCTGGTGGAAGGTTACAACGCGGGCAACCCGAAAAAAACCGGACTCGCTTTCCCCGCTTTCGGCTTTCCTTCGAAGGAAGCGCGCGACGGTGTGACGGTCGGTAAGAAAAAAGTTCCCGGCTTGGGCGATCCGAACGTACAGGAATCGTTCAGCTTGTGGGCGCTGGACATATCGGACCCCTCGAACGCGAAACCGGTTTATAAGGTCAAGACCGGGCCTCAAGTCGGCGAGAAGGTCAACGGCCTTGAAGCCTGCGGCGGTTCGAGCCCGACCGCCGTGGCCGCTTCGGCGGACAAGGTTTTCGTCGCGAACGAGCACACTGACACCGTGGCCGTTTTCGATGCCGCCACCGGCAAATTGAAAAAACAAATATCGCTGATCCCCGTGCCCGAACTCGGCGCGCTCAAGGGCGTCATGCCTTTCGGCCTGACTCTCAGCCCGGACGGCTCGCGCCTTTACGCGGCGGAGGCGGGCATAAACGCCGTGGCGGTCATCGACACCGCCGCACTCAAGGTTTTGGGCCATATCCCGGTCGGCTGGTTCCCCTCGATGCTTCGCATAACAGCCGACGGAACTAAACTCCTCGTCACGAACGCGAAAGGCTTCGGCTCCGGCCCCAACGCCGGCCCGAAATTCATCGCAAGCGTGGACGGCACTTACGTCGGGCGCCTGATGAAGGGCACGCTCAGCATAATCCCACTGCCTCTGGAGAACGACATAAACGAAGGCACGAAACAGGTGATCAAGAACAACGGATTCGTCCCGGTGGCCGAGAATGAAAAAACGGTTCCCGTGTCGAGGACCTTCGGGTCGCCGAGCAAGCAGATCCGCTACGTGGTTTTCATAACGAAGGAGAACAGGACTTTCGACGAGATGCTGGGCGATCTGAAATACGACAACGGACAGACGGTCGAGGCGATGCCGGAACTCGCGCGCTACGGCATGAACGGCGCCGTGAGCAACGGCGCGATCCAGAAGTCTTACGAGAACGTGCCGGTGACGCCGAACCACCACGCGCTGGCGTACAAATACGGAATCAGCGACAACTTTTTCGTGGACTCCGACGTGAGCGTGGACGGCCACCATTGGCTCGTCGGCGTCTATCCGAACAATTGGGTGGAAACGAACGTCAACGCGGGCTACAGCGGCAACAAAAACCTGATAATAGACAGCCCCGCGCCCGGCCGACGCGCCGGGGGAAGCTGCGCCCTCGAACCGGAGGACTACCTCGAAGCCGGCTCGATCTGGGAACACCTCGAACGCAACGGAATCACCATGCGCAACTGGGGCGAGGGCTTCGAAATGGGCGGCTCCGTCGAATGGGAGGGCCTCGAACCCACCGGCGTGAGGCTCCCCATGAACATCCCGATCCCAAAACCTCTCTTCGACAACACTTCGCGCGAATACCCGACGTTCAACATGAACGTGCCGGACAAATACCGCGCGGACCAGTTCATAAAGGAGTTCAACGCGCGCTACGTTGACGGCGGCGAGCCGCTTCCTTCGTTCCTGAACCTCTATCTGCCGAACGACCACACATCCGGGGAGCGCCCGGATGCGGGCTATCCGTTCAGGGCGTCCTTCGTGGCGGACAACGACCTCGCGCTCGGCCGCATCATCGACACTCTTTCCCACTCAAAATACTGGAAGAACATGGCGGTGTTCGTTACCGAGGACGATCCGCAGGGCGGTGTGGACCACATAGACGCCCACCGAAGCCTCCTCATGGTGTTCGGCCCTTACGTGAAGCGCGGCTACGTCTCCCACAGGCACACCAGCATCGTCAGCATCATAAAAACCATCAACTTGATCCTCGGCGCGCCGCCTCTGAACCAGTACGACGCCGTCGCCGCCGACCTTTCCGATTTCTTCACAACCACGCCCGACTTTTCCCCTTATGATGTGATCCCTTCCGACAAACGCGTCTTCGATCCGGACGCGATCAAACCGGGAAAAAGCATCTTCAATTACATCGAGGGCGACTCTCTGGACGACCCCGAAACAATCGAAAAGGAACATCAGGAACGGATCGAAAACGGGAGATCGCCTAAGGACAAGTAATCCCGGATTCGGCGATAGTGCGTCGAATCCGTTGCAACGTTCATAGCGGCGAACTGCTTCGTTACCGTCGCATTTTTCAGCCCGGATTTTTCTCCGGAAAAATCCGGGAAATCATAAAAAGGGCGATCTACGGCGTTGCATTATCGACTCGAACTCGGTCACATACGGCTGAGTATGCTCCCTCGTTCTCGCTCGATGCGTCTTGTATCTCATCTCTTTTTCCGATTTCAACCCACATTGGTGAAAATTTGGGTTAGCGTACGTCATCCCGGTCCCTCTCTCTTCGTCATCCCGGACTGAGACCCGGGATCCAGTGGGGACAAGGATGTCAGGGGAGTTTTTCGGGATGGAGTGGCAGGCGGCGGCCGGGTGCGGAGACCCGGCCGCTCTCGTGAAGAAAGTACTATCCAATTGCCCTTGTTACGCCATGTTATACTCGTTCCGGTGCTCCGCGCCGTAACGAGGGTGACCATATTTGTAATGTTTATATAGGGGCGCGGGCGTCCCGCCCGCTCTTTCAACCATTTATTTTCGGTCACCGCTTACTTTTATAAGAAATATGCCGATATATGGTAACAGAGTGATTGTCTGTTAATCTTTGAATCCGAATCCGGATTGAATGGAGATGCCGTAATGACCATATCCATATCCCTCATAAACAGCATCAATTCGATGAATCTGCTAAACCAGATGCTTAACAGGCAGTCGTCAACCGCCACCTCGCTGAACAATCTTCTCAGCTCCGCATCGAGCACGTCGGCCCTTCTTTCGAGCGCTTCCAAGACGAACCAGTTGTCGGTCAACCTCTCCGCGGTGAGCCTGATCACCGCCTCCGGCGCGCTCACAACCGGGAATCCGAATTCAGTTTTCACGGGCGGAACCACCCAGAACGCCACTCAAATAAAGAATGCGGTCACAACCTTCGTGTCGGCGTTCAACAAAGCCGTCGATTCGCTTTCGGGCAGCTCGAACGCCATCAGCAACCAGAGCGCGAAGAGCCTCGCCTCGCTCGCTTCCGCGAACGCCTCCGCGTTCGCCGACATCGGCATCACGGTGGACGACAACGGCAAACTCTCAGTTGACACCGCCAAGCTTAATGCCGCCGTCACGGGCAACCAGAAAAAAATACAAGCCGTTTTCAACGACACCACTTTTGTTTCCACGGTCACGTCCAAGGTCAAGACCTCGATAAGCCAGTCGCTCGGCATCTCGAGCGGCGCGGGCTTCCTCGCGATGTACTCGAACAGCCTCAGCTCGGGAATGAGCGGCCTCCTCTCAAGCAATAATATCAACGGCTACATTTGACCGGCGCGCAGGCTTTTTCAACACCTCACAATAGACTTCTTTTCGCAATTAAACGCACCGGCCTTGTGATATAGACTGTTCCCCATCGTGACACCACATCTTACCTGACCCCCATCGTGCAGAGAAATATTCCTCATTATCCACTTGAATCACCTTTGAGAAGGAGAGAAGGCAAGTATCTTTGTGCTCTCGACTTCATAAACTCATAGAGTTGTATACAAGGAAACATCGTCGGATTGATTTGCTGCCCGATTGCTACTGCTATAGGTGCAGGAACAGCACAGAATAAATGCCATTTTGTTGCATTGGGGAAAGAGCTCATGCATCTCTCAAATACATCATTTGTTGCTTTTATGACTTCGAATAATTGACGTTCTTCAGATAGCCATAATTTGCTTGGTTTCGGGATTGAAATATGTATAATAGTATTGATATCCTTTCTCACTTCAAAAACATCTTTGTCATGAATATTTTCAGAAATATCAAAACATAATGCTATCTCAACATTATCTTCAATTGTTTCTTCGGGAATTCCAGTGACATTAATTTTGTAATGGTAATCAGTCTCATCATTCCATTGCCATTTCTGTTCAGTTCTGTGGTATTGAAATAGCCTTACCCTTGGCCTGTTAGTTAAAATGTGGCCGAGTGAAATACATGAGGTTATTGAAGACAGAGGGAATACCGCAAAACGGCAGTCAAACGAATCTTTCTCTTGGCAAACACGAGCAATTCTCAATGCAATATTCGTATATATTTTGTCAAACGCATTTCCGCCGGAACCGATGTCTAATACAAATGAGTTATCCGCAGGATAATCGGGTTCGAGTGCCGTGATAGCTTCATTGAAATCTATGGGAATTTTATCCTGCAATGTAATTGCTATCCAGCTACGTTTGCCTTTTCCTCTTTCAGGTAGATTATCCCTGACCCATGTCTCATGATCGTGTTTCATTTTCTTCAAAATATCACAATTATATTTTACAGTCTGCGTATCAACTTTCTTGTGACAATTTCTGCACAACAAAATGAGATTATCATATTTATCTCGTTCTTCAACAGGAATATCAGATACAGACCTGGGACCGTCATCACTTGAAGGCGAAACATGTGCCATTTCCCCAAAATTAACAACCGGATCATGCTCAGAATCGTCGTCAAAAACTTCGATGCGACAATCCGGGAAAGCACACCGGCCGGCAGCACGACCCCATAGCAATTTTACCGTTTCCGGCGCATATTTTCTCGTAGACTTTTTTCCATTTGCCATATCATGTACTCCGAATATTGTATATCAGAGACCGTGTGGTCAATACTACCATTCCTTACCCGATATTTTATCATTTCCAATGATTTCTTCGCCCTTGAAGCGGGTATTTGGGATTTCAATTTGTTCACTTTTTCGAGATGGTTTTCACAGTTCCGAATTTTCTTCCCGCTCCCACACCAACACAACAAATGTCCCTTGAGTTCCTTTTTCAATAGAAGGGCCAAGAACACACATACATGTTCTACGTCGCCCACGTCCAATTCTTTCTTGTATGCTTCAATTATTCCTTCTTCCCCGTGTGATCTTGCATTTATCCTTGCTTTTTCTGGTTCTAATTCATGCCATACTTGCCAAGTGAAAAAATCTGTCACAGGACCATCAATAAAGTCAATAATCGATGAGCCGATGGGGAAGTATTTGTACCTGAAATCAGGAACAAACAGACAAGCGGAACCATCCTCCTCAATATGACGGTCTCTCTCATGAGGAATACGTCCGCCTATCTCTTTGACTTTGGGTATTTCCTCAAGCTTGGGGTAATCATCCGGTATTTTTATTTCTATGAGGAAGCTG
>JAKLIR010000096.1 GCA_022709505.1 bacterium
CGGAACCGAGAACGAAGTCTTTCCGGGCTTGAGGGACATGGCCGCGGTGATCTTTGTTTTCCCACCCGACGCGGACACTTTGCTTTTTCGCAACAGGTACGCGTTCGAGACGAGCGGCGCCCGGCCGGAATCGTCTCCCGCCCACCATGTATGAAGGCCCCGGTCCCGCTCCGTGAGGATAAGGCCGAGCTTATCTCCGACAAGTATGGCGCCGTCCTTTTCCGGGCCGGTGTATGAGATCGTTATCAACCCGTTTCCGCGGGAGACCCGCGCTTGCGTTGCCCCGCTGTCGATCGAGATATCGGGGTCGGCCGTCTTGAGGCATATCTCTCCGGGATTTCCGGCTCGGTCGTAGAGCACGACCCAAAGGCGTTTGCCAACAACGGCGCGGCCGCTGATCTCGGCGGTCGAGTACCGGAGCGTAACGCCGTCCGCGAGAGGTATGTCGATAGGGATGATTCGTGATTCATTGACGGCGAAAGGAATCGTTTCGCCGGAGGGGATGGCGAGTTCGCCGCCGGGGAGATCGAGCGTCACTTTCAACTGTTGCAAGCCCGCGGTCTTGTTTGTCAGGAACAGGAATTTCTCCCCGGAAGAGGATTCGCGGAGGTCGCTCATTACCATGTTCTTCACCGTGCTGAAGTCGAGAGTTTTTCCGGCGGGCGGAGCATAGCTCTTTTTCTTGACCGAGACCCGCGCGGACGAGGGTTTCGAATCAACGATTGAAAGATGGAATTCGCGCAGGAAATCCGCGATGGCTTTCACTTCGAAGTACTTGTCGTGCAGGCCGCCCCATTCCGCGAGAGGTGCGTAGTAGTCGTAAGTGGACGTGAGCCAGCGGGCGCCCCAGTAGCCGAAGTTCGTCCCCCCGTGGAACATGTAGTAGCTGTAACCGGTGACGCCCTGCGAGATGACGAATTTCGTAAGGCTGTTTATCTCCGGCGCATCTACGCCGGGCTGGCTGGTGGACGGCATCCCGCCCGCGTTCGAGAACCAGCCGCCTTCGAGCTCAGGGATCCACATGGGTTGATCCGGTTGCTCGTCGCGCAGTTTGTCCAACGCCTGTTTGACCGATTCGAGGTTGCCGCGCGGATAGAAGTTCGGGCCGTCCACGACATTCCGGCCGAGCCGGGTGTTTTCCTTTCGGCCTTCGTGCGTCCAGCATGTGAAGATTGGGACATCGATTCCGCCCTGCCGGGCCGTGTCGTATAGGAAATCGAGCAGGTTGGCGCGCATCTCCTCGGAGCCAAGGTGGTAGAAGTCGTATTCGTTTTCGATCTGAAACAATATGATGTTGCCGCCGTTGGTTATAAGATGTTTTCGGATAACCGGCAGCAGGTCGTCGAAGTAATGCTGTATGGCCGCGAGGTGGCGCGGGTCGTCCGTGCGAAGCCCGGCGCCCGAGGCTATCAGCCATTCGGGATACCCGCCGGCCGCCCATTCCGCGCAGATGTACGGTCCCGGCCGGACGATGAGATGCAACCCTGCTTTTTCCGTGAGCTTGATGAAGTCCTCGAGGTCCTTGTAGTCCGCCTTTCCGAACACGGGCTCGTGGTAGTTCCACGCAATGTATGTCTCCACGGTGTTGAGGCCGGCCTGTTTCATTTTGAGGAGCCGATCCGCCCATAACTGTTTAGGGACGCGGAAGTAGTGCAAAGCGCCGCTGATGATGAACAGGGGCTTCCCGTCGATCCTCAGCACGTTGCCCTCGACCGACAAGTTGACTTTTTCGCTTGCCGCGGAAGCTTCGCTGTTGTGCGCGAGAGATAGCAGCGCTCCCGCGAGTAAGATCGAAATAACGAGTTTCTTCTTCATCCGGCGTCCTCCGTGTGTCTTTTCCATCGTTGTCCCGCTCCTGTTCAAGAGAGGGCGGAACTCGGCGGGATGCTCCGTTTTGCGCTTGCGCGAGGTTTATCCCGCATTTTTCCGGAGAAAAATCCGGTTTATGTGTTGTCCGAATCTCCGAAACCCTCGGGGAGAAAGACGAGAATTTTATTTTTTAGGTGTTCCTCTTCGGCGGTGAGGGAATGGCCGCCGTTAAGGCTCCCGCAGCACGCGTCCATCCATACGTACATTATTTCGGCGTCGCGGATGGTGAACTTGGCGGGCTTGGCGTGTTTGATCAGGTTGAGCCTGTCGAGCAGGTGAGCTTCGTCCGGGAAGATCGCATCACCGTCTCCCCAATGGCCGCCGCTTATTGTTTTTTCCGACCAACGCAGTATTATGTCCGCCTCGAACGGGGTGATTTCGATGTCGATCTCCATTGTCGGAGTCTCCTTTCGGCGTTTGTCTTCACATCATGTTCTGAACAGGTCTCCCATGCGACGGCCCAGAAGTTTTTGAGCCGTGACAAGCGCCGCCGCGAGCAACACCACCCCGAGTATTCCCATGGCGCTTGCTATCATTCCGCCGTCGCCGAGCCTGCCGAGCAGCATGTATATAGCCTTGGTTATCGGATAAAACCTGTCCTCCATCGCAAGTATCAAGCTATCGCTCACTTCGAGCATGCTGAAAGCGAAAGCGAGTATAGCCGCGCCGAGAAGGTTGGCTCTTATCAGAGGGAACGTGATGGTTCTCAGAACGGTCAGCGCCGGAGCGCCGAGGCTCGCCGCGGCTTCCTCGAGCACGACGCCGGTCTGCTGGAAACCGGCGTAAAGCGCGCGCACCACGAGCGGCAGCCGGCGCACCGAGTAGCTGATCACGAGAAGCGGCGCCGGGTTGATCCTCGGGTCCAGCGCGGTCCCGAAAAAGCCTTGAACGTAACCGAATGCGAGCACCACTCCGGGCACGGCGAGCGGCAACATCGCGCAGATGTCGAGCACCCATTGGCCGCGGAACTTCTTCCGCGCGAGAATCCACGCGATCGCCACGCCCATGATCAGGACCACTGCGACCGCCGCCGAACTGAACGCGATGCTGTTCTTTATCGATACATACGACATCGGATGCGTGAAGACTTTCCCATAGTATCCGAACGTCCACTTCTCCGGGAGCACGGTCATGAACCATTCTTTGGACAGCGAAACGAGAGCGACGCTGACGTGAGGGACTATGGAGAGAGCGACGAAAACGGCGAGGAGAAGACAGATGAGAATTTTCAATGGAATGCCGAGCCGTGCGATCGTACCGCTCGTGCGACCGAAAGCCGGCATATCAACCCGCCGTCCCCCGAACGCGAACTTCGACACCGCGAACAGCACGGCGGTCATGGCGAGCACCACAACGACGAGAGAGTAGCCCATGAGGTTCTCTTTCGTCGCCTGCAGGCTGTTGAATATCTGAACCGGCGCAACCGACGTGTATTCGAACAGAAGCGGCGTTCCGAGGTCTGTGAACGCCCATATAAAAACAATCGACGCTCCCGCGAAGAAACCCGGAGCGAGCAGCGGCAGCATGATGGTCCGGAAAAGTCTCGCCCCGCGCGCGCCGAGGCCCCGCGCGGCTTCCTCTATGGACGGGTCCACGAGGGCGAACGAACCCATGATGTTCAGGTACATTATCGGGAAAAGGTGCAGCACTTCCAGAATGACCACGCCCCAGAACGGAGCGCCGAGCCAGTCGATCGGCGACCTCGGATTCAACAACCCTGCCTGTATAAGCAGGGAATTGATCATTCCGAACCGGCCGAAGACGAATTTGACGCCTATCGCACCGACGAAAGGCGGCAGTATCAGCGGCGCGAGGAACAGGTTACCCCACAGCCCCTTGGCGGGCATGTCCGTCCTCGACATCAGCCATGCAAGAGAAAAACCGATCGCGGCCGTTATGCCTGTCACACACACCGCGAGCAGGAGACTGTTGACAATGCTCTCAGTCATTATCTCATTGCTGAAAAGCAACTTAAAGAAAGATAATGACAGACGGCCATCGCTCAGGAACGCCTTTTTGACCATATACAAAACGGGAAACGCCATCGAGAAAACGAAGAAGGCGGCGATGGCGAGCACCGCGAGCCACGTCGTCGCGTTCGGCCGTTCACTCGAGGACGACGGCATCGTCCACCTCCAACCGGACGCCGACGATATCTCCGGACTTCCAAAGGACGCCGTTCGCGGTTCCGGGGAAAAGCGCGGTGATCGCCGTTCCGTCTTCGAGAGCGAGTTCCGCCTTGATGGCGCTGCCGAGGAACGTGACGGAAGAGATTTTAGCATTTGCCGCGCCGGGGATGGGTTGACAAAGGGAGACGTTTTCAGGCCGCACGGAAACGAAAACGGTTCCGTTTCGCGGCGGACCGGAAGAGGAGGGCAGCCAGCCGGCGGGGGTTTCGAGACCCGGGCGGCCGTCCCGGCGGGCGGCTTTCGCCGGCAGTATGTTCGAATCTCCGACGAAGCGGGCGACGAATTCGTTTCTGGGACGCATGTATATATCGGAGGGAGCGCCCGACTGCACGATCACGCCGTCTCGCATGATGGCCACGCGATGCGCGAGAGAAAGCGCTTCCTCCTGATCGTGGGTCACGTACAGCGCGGTGACTCCGAACTCGTTGTGGATGCGCCTTATTTCCTCCCTCATTTCGACGCGGAGGCGGGTGTCGAGGTTGCTTAGAGGTTCGTCGAGCAGAAGTACGTCGGGTTGTATCACCAGCGCGCGGGCGAGGGCGACCCTCTGCTGTTGGCCGCCTGAAAGCTGGCTCGGAAGCCTACCGCCGAGCCCGGTGAGCCGGGTACGGTCGAGAAGCTCGACGACGCGCTTTTTTTTCTCGGAAGATTCGATCTTGCGGAAACGAAGTCCGTAGCCGATGTTCTGCTCGACCGTCATGTGCGGAAACAGCGCGTAGGTCTGGAACACCATTCCGACGTTACGCCCGTGGGGTGGGATTTTCGAAACGTCGCGGGCGTCAAAAAGGACTTCGCCGGAATCCGGCGTGACAAAACCCGCGACCATGCGGAGAATCGTCGTTTTCCCGCAGCCGGAAGGGCCGAGAAGAAAGAAAAGTTCGCCGCGTCCGATCTCGAGGGACACGTCGTCCACGGCGGTCGTCCCGCCGTATTTCTTTGTTATATTTTTGAGCTCGACTGAGACCATTTTTGAAGCAACTCCGGCCGGCCGCGCCGCCCCGGTTCTTTATCTGAGAAGGCCGTTCACGATCACTTCGGTCGCTTGGTCGGAAGACAACCCGCGGCTCATCAGCAGGTTGAGCTGGTCGCTGTCGATGCTGCCGATCGCCGCCTCGTGCGTCACTTTCGAGCGGTCGCTCGTAACAGTCACCACCGGCACCGCCTTGGCGACCGCGTTCTTGCCCGCGATGATTTCCTTGCAGTCCATGTGCCCGCGCGATCCGTCTCCCTCGCCCACTATCTCGTTGTATATCTCCGTGCGGGCGTTGTCCTTTATCACCATGCGGGTTTCGAGTATCGCGCTCGAGTTCGCACCTTTCAGGTGCGCGCGTTCCTTTATGAATATGTCGTCGTCGAATTTCCCGAAAACCTTGGCGATCATGTGGCAGAGAGAGTTGTCACGGCACTCGATGTCGTAGTCGAATTGCATCTTGCCCACCGCGCCTTGTATGAGGGAGAAACTGTTGACGAGCTGCGCGCCGTCCTCGAGGATTATCTTTGCGTTGGGGATCACTCTCACGAGGCCTTGTTCCCCATGATAGTGAACTTCGTTGTAGGAATATTTCGAGCCCGGGCCGATCGTGATTTTCGCGTCCATTGCGTGAAGCACGTCCACCGCGTTCGGGAAGATACAGTGCGCCTGCAGCGCCACTTGGGAGTTCTCTTCCGTTGTGATGTCGATGTTGATTTTTTGAGCGGCGTCGGGGGAGAGCACTCCGAAGCAGAGGTGCAGAGGGTCCTCGAACTTATAGCCGGCTTTTATGCGGAGCTTTATGAAGACTTCGTTGTCCCGCGTGTCGGTTTCGACCACCGCGCCTTCCACCGCGTTTGCGCTTAGCACGCGGTTCTCGTTGATGACGAGACTTCCGATCTTCTTGTCGTGAAGCGAGTGAACATGTCCGCCCGCGAGCGAGTATGCGTCATCGATGGTGTTTATCATCAGGCGGTCACGCTCCTTTCGTAAGCATGTCCCATTTGGGATTGTTAACCGTTTCGCAGATATCGCAATGTTTCTTGAAGTATTTGATAGCGTGTTCGGGGTCGGCCTCGCGGATGATTTTCGAGCCGCAGAGGATGCCCGCGCGGGTGCTTATCCGCAGGATGTCCTCCTGATGGGTGATCAGGAGCACCGCGCCCTGCTCGGCGATTTTCTTTATCACTTCCTCGATCATGGCGAGCGATACTGCGTCTATCCCCGAGTCCGGCTCGTCGAGTATCGCGAGTTTCGGTTTCGCGGCGAGGACGCTCGCGAGCTCGATGCGTTTTCGTTCGCCTCCGCTCAGTTTGTTGTCGAGAATCCTTTCGATGTACTCTCCGCATGACAGCCCGACTGCTTCGAGGCAGGCTTCGATGTCCGCATCCGTCATTCCGTTCCGGCTGCTTATCCTTATGTACTCACGCGTGGTCAGCCCCTGCACCACGATGTTTTTCTGCCATGCGAGGATTATCCCGCGCTTCGCACGCTCGGTGAGGCTCAGCTCATCGATCCTTTCGCCCTGAAACGATATCTCGCCTGACTCCGGTTTTATCAGCCCGAGTATCACGGACGCGAGAGTGGATTTTCCCGTGCCGTTGCGGCCGAGAAGTGCGTATATCTCGCCCGGATGCACCTTCATGGAGACGTCGTCGAATATCTTTTTATCCCCGAACTGCAAATTGAGATTTTTAATATCAAGCATCATTTTCCCTCTGTTATTTATCTGAATAAATATAACATTACATTTGAAAAAAACAAACCCGAGCGCACTGCGGGAATTTGAGAAACGAGGATGCGTGTGTTATCATTTCACTGAGCGCCGGCCGGGAATCCGAGGAAGGAAAGCCGGTGCGAGGCGCGGGAGGTTTGCTCAATTGAAAATCACGCTGCTCACACCGCCGCCGCTCGACGGCAAGAGAGTCGCCGACCGCGTGGCAGGGTGTGCGTACGGCCTGTATCCCGTGCCGAATGTGTTCGAACTGACGGCGGCGGCCGTGCTCGAGCGCGACGGACTGCGGGTGCGGTACGCCAACTTCCCCATCGACGGCGGAGATGAAGCCGCGTTCAGGGCTTTCCTCGAATCGGACGACAGCGACATCTACGCCTTCTACACCGTGAATCTTACCCGCGAAACGGATGGGATCGCTGCGAAACTTATCCGCGCCCGCGGCAAAACGCCTGTCGTTTTTTACGGTCCTTCCCCAAGTTACAACCCCGACGAGTTTCTAATGGACGGCGATTGCTACGTCGTGCGGGGCGAACCCGAGGCGAGCTTTTCCGGGCTCGCGGCGCGGCTCGCGGAAGGAGCGCCGGCGGAACCTCCACCCGGAGTGAGCATGCTTCGAGGCGGAAAACCTCTGCACGGTCCCGAACAACCGCTGATCGACGACCTCGATTCGCTTCCCTTCCCCGCGCGGCATCTCGTGCGCAGGGATGCCTACTACAACCCCAAACTCGGAGTCAAGCCTTTCACCTCGGCGTATGCTTCGAGAAACTGCCCTTTCAGATGCGTCTATTGCGTGCCGTGTTCTCTCAGCTTCGCGAGGGAGCTTGAATATAGAAGACACCACGAAGGCAAGAAGCCTCCCGTAAGAACGAGATCGGCGGCGAACGTAATAGCAGAATTCGAATTGCTTAAAAGAGACGGTTACAAGTCCGTGGTTTTTCTCGACGATCAGTTCATACTCGGAGAGGATCGGACAGTTGAGATGTGCGAGGGCATCGCCCGGACGGGCATAATCTGGGGCTGCGCGTCCCGCGCGGACTTCATCACCGAGCGCGCGGTGGCGGCGATGGCGGCGGCGGGATGCCGCTTCATCGACATCGGTGCGGAATCCTTCGACCAGCGGATACTCGACGACGTCCGGAAAAACCTCAAAGTGGAAACGGTCGAGCAGGCGATAAAAATAATAAAGAAACACGGGATCGATGCGAAGTTGAACATTCTCGTCGGATGCAGCGCGCTCGAAACGAAAGAGACCATCCGCGCGAACAAGGGAATGATAAGGAAGCTGAAAGTCGATCAGGTGATGTACAACATAGCCAACCCGTTTCCGGGCACTGAACTTTACGACATAGCTAAAAGGGACGGTTGGTTCGTGGAAGGTGATTACAGGCCGAGCGACGTTCAGAAGGAAGCGATAATCAGGCTCCCGAACCTCGGCCCGGAAGACCTCGTCCGCGAAGTGCGACGCGCGAATCTCGCGTTTTTCCTAAACCCGCGCTTCGTGTTGAAGCGGCTCGCCCGCTTCAGGTCCCTCTCGGACGCGGCGGACGCGTTCAGGGCGCTGAAGAGAAAACTCTTCTGATCTCCCGGATGAAGGCTTGTGTGGAATGAAAGACCTTTCGATAGTGATAATCACGTACAACTCAAGAAAGTTGCTCGAACCGTGTATTGAATCCGTGCGGCACAACACCCGGAGTTTGGACTATGAAATAATCGTCGTGGAGAACGGCTCCGAGGACGGCAGCGCGGAATGGCTGCGGACTCAGACTGATATAAAATCGGTGTTTAACGACCGGAACCGCGGGGTCGCGCCCGCCCGGAATCAGGGACTGTCGATAGCGGAGGGCCGCTACCTGATGATCCTCGACGTCGATACGATGGTGGAGCAAGATGCGTTCGCGACGCTGGTGGCGTGCATGGACGCGCATCCGGAGACCGGCCTCGCCGCGCCGAAGCTAACGGACGGCGGCGGCGAAGTTCAGCTTTCCTGTAGGTACTACCCGACGGCGGTGACGAAGCTCTACAGGCGGATTCCTCTTGGCTTCGCGAAGAAAAGGCTCGTCCGGGAGACGCTCGCGGACTGGTCGCACGATTCCGAGCGCGCGGTCGATTATGTCATAGGCGCCTGCCAGATCTTCAGGCGCGAAGCCTTCGAGCAAGTCGGGCTTCTCGACGAGAACATCTTCTACGGGCCCGAAGACATCGATTATTGTCTCCGGATGTGGGCGGCCGGATGGACCGTGATGTATTTCCCGCAGGCAGTGGTGAAGCACCTCGAGAGAAGGATCACGACGAAACTCCTGTCGAAGATGACGTTGAGGCATGCGTGGGGGCTCGCACATTTTTTCTGGAAATATAAATATTTGCTTAATACCCGGAAGCTGAACGGCTGCGAAAACCGGAAGAAGGGCTGACATGGGGCGCGCGAAAAGGAAGACGAGAGAGATAACCGTGGGCGGCGTGCGGATAGGGGGCGGAGCGCCCGTGGCCGTGCAGTCGATGACCAAGACGCCGACCACCGATGTCAACGCGACACTTGCGCAGATACGCCGTCTTTCCGAGGCGGGGTGCGAATTGGTGCGTGTTGCCGTTCCGCAACGCAAAGCCGTCGCCGATTTTTCGCGGATAGCCGCAGCCGCGCCGATGCCAGTGATCGCGGACGTTC
>JAKLIR010000097.1 GCA_022709505.1 bacterium
ACCCGAAGATGCGCCGTAGATGGCGCGAACCTTACAGCGATATCGAGTTGTTCGGCTTCAAGCGAATGCTCGATAGCTGCGCTAAGAACCACATTCAGTTCGGCTACGTGGTCGGGCCGACTCTCGGGATGGAATACGGATCGGACGCGGATTTCAAAGTCCTCATTAAAAAATACCGTCAGATTCAGGCGCTCGGGGTGAGAATGTTCCTGATCGCGTTCGACGATACGATGGGAATGCTATACAGCCCGAAGGACCGGGAGCGATTCAAGACTCTCGCCAACGCCGAGAGTTTTCTCACAAACAGAGTCTATAAAGCACTCAAGGAATACGATCCGGAAGTGACAC
Source organism: bacterium (assembly GCA_022709505.1). GTDB lineage: Bacteria > UBP15 > UBA6099 > UBA6099 > UBA6099 > JAKLIR01. Next base: position 349 of record JAKLIR010000097.1, read on the forward strand.
TCGTAATAGTGCCGGAAATCTACGCCGGTGTTTATCCGTTCGAATACACCGAAACACTCGTCAAAAAGCTTCAACCGGAAATATATATCGGCTGGACCGGAACCGAGATCGGTTCGCCGAGCATCGGACCGGCAGACATGAAGAAGTTCATCGACTTCTACAAGAGAATGCCATCGCTCGGAGACAATTGGGGCGGTATGTATCCTCTTATCGGAAGAGACCCGGAGATTCACAAGTACACAACTCAGTACATGGTGAATCCTTACAATTTATTCGGCGAAATTCCGATCCCGGGTATGAAAGGTAATTCGGAGCCCGAGCTTATGCCGGTCGAGGGCGCGGCGCTCGCCGAATTCGCGTGGAACGCTTACGACTACGATGTTGATAAGACGCTCGATAAGATGGCCGCCGCTTTCTATAAGGAAAGCGCTCGAGACCTGTTTAAATTGATTATGTATAAGGACTACTACGATCTTCATTCTTATTACGTAATGAATTCCGAATACCGGCCGCCCATAGAAAAGAAGCTCATCGACGCGGTGGCGGCAGCGGACGCGAAAGCCGTCGGCGATTATGCGAAGGACACGGCGTCTAAGATCGATGATTTATTTGCAAAGGCCGACCTGCTCAAAACCGAATGCTCCGATCCGGCGCTCGGCGCGGCCCTATTTAGAAGGGTCGATGCGGGACGCTCCTACTTCGACAAATTGAAAGACGCTCTCGGGAAAATAAAAGCCGCGGCGGATGCGAGCAACACAGAAGCGATCAAGAAAGCGACCGACGCCTATCTGAAAACACTCAAGGAGGAATCATGAAACGAACCGGACTCATATTTGTAATTGCATTCTTACTCACAACCGGGATTGCCTCGGCTCAGGATTCCATGGCCAGTTTCAGAGCACTGATCCAGTTCAACAAACCACCCGCCTCGAGCATCGGCGGTTTCGTGGCGCCGGAAATATTCGCGGTATCCCACTACCCTCTTTTCCCAAAAAGCGGGCAGAGCGTGGTGGTCAAGGCGAACATCGGGTCCTACAATTCGATGGTTCCTTATAAGGTCACCATTGCGCAACTCACGTACTGGAAAAAAGACGGTGCGAAAACCACGGTGGATATGAAGAAAGAGGATCCGGTCAACGGTATTTTTTCGGCTGCGATCCCGGCTTCCAAATCCGGTGAAGAAGTGTTTTACACGGTAAAAGCGAAAGATGATTGGGGAAACGTTGCGATCGAATTGCCTCCGGACGCGCAGATCACGGAAATCACGCGCGACCCCGAAGATGCGACGATCAACCCGTCGATGGACATCCTCGGCGTTTATGGATTTTTTAATCAGGACGGCAAACTCAGACTCTGCATGGAATTGAAAGATAAGGCGAAGCGAGTGGTGGATAAAGACTTCGCGGCGTACGGTCTGTTCGTATTCGGCCGCGATGTAAGATACGAACCCAACCTTTGCGAGTCCGAGCTAAGTTCGGCGTGGCTCGCCGCGTACGTGCCGAATCTCTTTATTTCGGATATCGTGCCGTCATCCGAGCTCATGAGCCTCCTCGGGGCGGGAAAACCAAAGGAAAAGAAAGCGGAATTCTTCGAGAAGGGAAACAAATTCTGCTTCACGTTTTCGCCTGAGATAGTTCGGAAGGACTACTCGGTGGGACTGAAAGTCGTCGGGGTGACTCTTGCGGCAAGCCTTTCGCCGACAGCCATAAAACCTACCGACACATCGGTAGCGGCAATGGTCTATCCGGTCGTTCATTCATTCAAGACGAGCGACTGAGTACAAAGCGATTTCAGCTTGCCTTCATCAGGCCCGCGAGTATTTCGCGACAGAAATCGGTGAGTGTGTCGTCGCGCGCGCCCATGACCACGATTATGTCTCCGGATTCAGCTTCGCTTATCAGAACCGGCGGTATGGCGTCCCTTTTCTCGAAGAACCGGGCATCCTTACCATTCGCTCTCACGGCATCGGTTATGTCCTTGGATGAAACGGTTTTTTCAGCCGTGCCGCCGGCGTAGAATATCTCCGGGATACACAGCAGGTCGTTATCTCTCAGCTTCTTTGAAAAAACATCTATCAGTTCGTCTTTCATGAAACGCGTGGGGCCGTACCCGTGGGGTTGAAAAACAAATAAACGACGGCCCTCGTATTTATCGAGCGACTCGATCGTGGCTCGTATCTTATCCGGGTTATGCCCGAAGTCATCAATCACTTTAACGCCGCGCGCCTCTCCTATGAGATCGAATCTTCGCGATATACCCTTAAAAGCCGCAATGCCTTCAGCGACGGCCCCATCCGACATCCCGAAAAGCTTGCCCGCCGCTACGGCGGAGAGCGCGTTCGAAATATTGTGCCTTCCGGGTACGCTCAGTTCGTATCTCGTTCCTTCGACTTTGAAGACCGAGGAGAACAGCCCTTGTTCGAGGATGTCCGCGACGATATCCGCCTTCGTTTCAAGACCGTAAGTGATTATTTTTTTTCCTGAAGTATTTAGGGATGATGCGACCGGACAATCCTTGTTTATGACGACTGAGCCTTCAGTGTTCCGAATGAACGTTTCGAAAAGGGTTATGAGTTCCTCGACGGTTTTATGATCCTTGGTAACATTGGTGATAATCGAACATTCCGGGCGGTAGTTGATGATCGAGCCGTCACTCTCGTCGCTCTCTATCACGATTATGTCAGACTTACCTGAAACCGCGCCCGTGGTAACTCCGTCCGAGACGAAGTTCTTCATTCTGCCGCCGTTTATTATCGAGGGATCGAATCCCGCGTGATGCAGCATTGTTCCGATCATTCCGCAGACTGTCGATTTCCCGCTCGTTCCGCCGACCGCGATGCCTCGTTTCGCGTTGAATATCTCAGCAAGCGCTTGCGATCTGTGTTTGATCGGCACACCGATCTCACGAGCTCGCTTGATATCGGGAATCGTGTCCTCGATGGCTGTCGAAACCACAACGCATTCAAGATCCCCGGTCACTCCGCTTCCGTCCTGCGGGAATAGTTCGATGCCCTGAAATTCGAGCCTTTTGAATAGAGCTTCATTCTGGCCCCGGTCCCTGCTCCGGTCCGATCCCTTGACTTTCACTCCGTTCCCCGCGAGTATCTGAGCGATGGAGCTCATCCCGCTTCCGCCTATTCCGACGAAAAAGTATCCGTGCATTTCATGGCCTCTGCTGTCATTGTTTTCCGCTGCTGGATTATAACATACCGAACGCGACGCCGAAATGAAATTCAGCCGGTATTTTCCTTTTTGCCTCGCGCGAGAGAGAAATGCAGATTAGACATACAAACGCAATAATGATAAAATGATTTCTATAATCGGAACAAGGTGAACGGATGGAAATTCACATATCTGAAAAAGACGGTGTTCAGATCATCTCGGTAAACGGCGATCTCGGATACGACTGCGCGCGCGAGTTCACGGATGTCATGATGAGATCGGTCGAAAATAGAAACCCGCAAGTTCATGTGGACTTGAAGAACTGCCATTTCATGAGCAGCACATCGCTCGGCGCACTCGCCGCCGCCCTCATGGTCGCAAAATCAAGAGGCGGAAATATCGTCATTTCAGGGGTTAACCCCGAGGTGAAAAAACTACTCGAAATTACGACTCTCGACACGATTTTGGAAGTAACGAACTGAAGCGGATATTCATACATTAATATAACTATCGAATAATTCCTTATCACATATCCAACATTTTGTATTGAATCAACCACTGACAGTTATGTTATAATGTCCTCGCTTCAATTCAAAACCTTCAACGGAGGCGATCGATGGAACTCAAAGGGAAAAAAACGAAATTCAGGATGATAGTGTTCATTGCGGCGATTGGATTGTTGCTCCTTTCCGGCGGAAACGTTTCCATCGCGTCCGACTCAAAAGAAACGGCAGTCACCCCACCCTATCTCGACTACTCGCTGCCGATTCAGACAAGGGTCAACGACCTGCTCTCGAGGCTGACTATCGAAGAAAAAATGCTGCTTCTGAGTTCCGGCGCCGGGGAAATCCCGAGACTCGGGATCAAGAAATACCACTATGGAAGCGAGGCGCTGCATGGAATCATGGGACCGGGTAACTTCACTGTGTTCCCGCAAGCGATAGCGATCGCGGCGACGTGGGACCCCGACCTTGTGACATCCATGACGACCGCCATTTCGGATGAAGCGTGGGGCGCCATAAACAGAGACGCCGAGCAGTTCGGCTATCCGGGGGAAAGGTTCCTTTCCTTCTGGTCCCCGACGATCAACATGGCGCGAGATCCGCGATGGGGAAGGACCCCTGAAACTTACGGTGAAGACCCCTATCTGACAAGCAGGATCGGAACCGCGTTCGTGAAGGGTATTCAAGGGAACGACCCCAAATACATCAAAGCGGTTTCGACTCCGAAACACTTCGCTGCCAACAATGAAGAGCACAACAGGTTCAGGTGCAACGCGAGGATTTCAGAGAAAACGCTACGAGAGTATTATCTCCCGGCTTACAAAGTGCTTTTTCAGGAAGGCGGCGCCCAGTCGGTCATGGCGGCGTACAACGCGATAAACGGAATTCCATGCAACGCGAGCCACAAACTGTTGACGGAAATACTGCGCGACGAATGGGGTTTCGACGGTTATGTGACGACGGACTGCGATGCGATCATACACATGATCGACAGGCATAATTACGCCAAATCGAACGAAGACGCGGCTGCAAAATCGATAAACGCGGGCGTGGACATCGAATGCGGCGGAGATGAGTTGATGAAGAACTATCTCACCGCGGCGCTCAAGGACGGCCTTGTCTCCGAAGCAACTATAAATCTCGCCGTCTCGCGACTGCTGAAAGTCCGGTTCAGACTCGGCATGTTCGACCCGCCGGCGCTGATCCCTTACACAAGAATTCCTTCAAGCGTCATCGGCTCGAAGAAACACGTCGATATCGCAAGACAGGTTTCCCGTGAATCGATAGTGCTTCTTAAGAACGGAAACGTCAGCGGCAAACCTTTTCTTCCTCTCGATGCGAACAAGATCAAATCGATCGCCGTCGTCGGACCCAACGCGGATTCTCTCCAGTTCGGCGACTACACCGGTAAACCCGCCAATCCAGCCGTAACTACGCTGAACGGGATAAGGAACAAGGTTGGAGATAAAGTAAAAATAAACAGCGTCGAATGGGTTACCGCGCCGACTGTGGCCGAATACGCGATGGCGCCGGCGTCCGCTTACTCCGTCGATAACAACGGCAAAACAATTAAAGGGCTGAAAGCTGAGTATTTCACGAAAGACATCGCGCAGGACAAGCCCGCGATCACAAGGTTCGAAAAAGAGCTCAATCTCAACAGGTCCAACATTCCCAGCGGACTCGTCGGAACGTCTTTCACGGTGAGATGGACGGGCAAGATCAAACCCGCCGTGAACGGAGCCCACTACCTTTCCCTGAACGTCATCGGCGAAGCCACGGTGTCAATAAACGGCAAAGTAATAATTGAAAAAAAGAGCATCGTGAAAAAGAAACCGGTGATGAAAGCCGGCGCCGCGCTTTCAAGCTACATGATGGACGAACAGGCGGACAGGCCCAAGCCGGCGATCTACATTTTCGAGAAAGGAAAGGATTACGAAATCGAAGTAGTTTTTCGTGCGCCCAAGGGAGAAATGCTTCTCAGGCTCGATTGGGTCGAACCGAAAGGCGATATAGCAAAGATAAGAGAGCGTGAAATCAACACAATACGAAACAGCGACATGGTGATCGCCGTGATGGGGCTTCAAAGAGTGAACGAACACGAGAACATAGATAGAATTGAGATCGACATACCGAACGATCAGACAGAATATCTTAAACAAATCGTTCAACTGAACCCAAAGATAGCCGTCGTCATGATCAATGGGAGCGCTGTAACTATCAACTGGATTAAAGACACGCTGCCGGCGATCGTGGAAGCGTGGTATCCCGGCGAGCAAGGCGGAAACGCTATAGCGGACGTTCTGTTCGGAGATTACAATCCCGCGGGCCGCCTGCCCCTCACCTTTTATAACAGCATCGATGACCTCCCACCTTTCGACGATTATGAGATTTCCCACGGCAGAACATACATGTACCTCGATAGAAAGCCCTTGTTCCCGTTCGGTTACGGGCTGAGTTACACAACCTTCGATTATTCGAACCTGAAACTATCGGACAATAAAGCGGCGAAGGACGGTTTCTTCGAGGTGAGCCTCGACGTTAAGAACTCCGGGCAAAAAGATGGAGACGAGGTCGTTCAGCTCTATGTGAGCAGCCTCGGCTCGATAGGGGATGTCCCTAAGAAACAGTTAAAAGGATTCAAGAGAATTTCTCTCAAAAAAGGCGAATCTCGTAAGGTTTCATTCAGGATATCAGTGAGTGATTTGAGTTTCTGGAACGAAAAAGCGGGCAAATTCGAAGTCGAATCGGGAGACTATGCCATACAGCTCGGCGCTTCATCGGCGGACATCAGGCTGAAAGATGAAATCAGCGTTCGATAGAAGTTCCGATCGAAAGTTATTGTTTTAATACCCCACTTTCTTCACCAAAGTGGGTTGAAATCGTAAAAAGAGATGAGATACAAGACGCATCGAGCGAAAACGAGGGAGCATACTGTTTCGTATGTGACCGAGTTCGAGTCGATGATGCAACGCCGTAGATCGCCCTTTTTACGATTTCCCGGATTTTTTTGTGAAAAATTCGGTTCAAGAGAATAACTTCATAAACTCGGCGGCTATCAGAGCGTAGCCTTCTTCCGACGGATGTATCCCGTCTGGAAGCACTATTTCGTCGAAATCCCTTTCGCCGTTGAGCGAGCGCATCCATAATTGGTCCAGCCTAATAAGCGGCAGGCCGTATTCTTTCGAGTAGTCGATTATCACGTCATAATACCGCATGAGGGATTCCCTGTCGTTTTCGCTTCTCGGCAACATCGATGTTACAAGCACAACCTCCGCTGAAGTTTCCTCGAAAAGCCGGAGAATCAGCCATTGCACGTTCTCCCTAAACTCACTTCTGTAAACCGCGCCGAAGCAGTCGTTGATCCCGAATTGGACGCTCACGAGATGCGGCTTGTGCGCGACGACATCTCTTCTGAATCTTTCAACGGCCGCGAACGTAGTGTCGCCGCTCCTGCCCGAATTTATCATCCGCAATTGTGCTGAAGGATATTTAACCCGAAGAGCCTCTTCCCAGAAATCGACGAATCCTTTGCTAACGTCGTAGCCTTCAGTGATCGAATCACCAAAAGCGACGATTGTTGTTTTTTCGCCGGTTTTCAGTCTCTCGATTGTTTTCGGAATGGAAGGAAAGGATGATGGCATCGGAAGTGGAATTCCCTTTCAACAGCCGCGGCGGGCGGATGATCACATAGGCAAACCGATGTGCTCGCAGTTATGAATGCGTGAATCCAATGTATCTCGCCGACATGATGAAAATCGAAAAAGCGCGTCAGGCCTTTTTATCTTTTAGTTGAAGCTTGAAGCCCACGCCTGTTATCACGGATTCTTCCACAAGGGGTACTTCGCCGGATTCCGGGAGATGGATTCTCGCGGAAGCGACATCGAGAATATCTTTCTTAATATCGATTCCGGGCATCACGCGGATAAGTTCGAGCCCGTGATCCGTCGGTTTGAAAACGCCGACGTTCGTGACGTAGAAAACCTGCTGGTTTCTCTTTATGGCTTCAGAGCCGCTGAATGTAATTTCATCAACTTTTTCAACAAACTTGGGGATGCCGGGTTTGAGCATCCGCACCTTGTTTCCATCCACGACGATTTCCGCTTTAGCCATCCATGAACCTACGAAAATCACCTGCTTCGCGGCGGTGGAGAAATCGATGAAGCCTCCCGGCCCAACAAGGTGAATCGCGCCATTGCCCCGCTTGGAGGAATTCACGTTGCCGTCGGAGTCTATCTGCAAAAACCCGAGCACTGTCACGTCAAGATTTCCATCGTGGCAATATTTGAACGTCTGAGGCGCCGTCCGCAACTCTTTCGGATTGACTTCCGCGCCGAAGAAAACTCCGGGTGTCGGCACGCCTCCGAACGCCCCGCTCTCGGTTAGGAAAGTTACGTCCTTGACGAGACCGCCTTCATAGATCAGGCGGCTTACCTCTTCGGGAAGCCCGATCCCTATGTTGACGATCATCCCCTTGAACCCGTTCTCCGCGAAAATCGTCGCCGCGAGCCGGCCCATCGCATTGTCTATCGGCGTTCGCTTGGGGGTAATTTTCAAGACTTGATTTATGAAGCGCGTTCGTTGAAGCCCTTCGTCGAGTGTGAAAGTGCTGTTCGTTGTCAGGAACGACCAATATTTGCGGTGCGGCACGGAGCCGGTCTGTTCGGTTCCGGGATAATACGCCACCGCCGAAACCACATCGGCTGGGAGGAAAATCTCGTCGTATCCTTCCTCGACGATCCTTCCCACCGTGACGAGCACAACACCGTTATTCTTTCGAGTCGCGTAAGCGATTTCCCTGCTTTCAGCTATAAGGGCCGCGTTCTTAATGTAGATATTTCCCTTCCTGTCCGCGGCGGGAGAGTTGAAAACAGCGGCCGTGATCGGAGGAAGCTTGTATCTCAGTTTATCTCCTTCCACAGTCACTATACCGGGGATATTGGGGTCGAGAACGGAAGAGCCGGTCCCGATGCGGGGATCCACGAAGGTCCCGACGCCCACGTGTGTGAGCACGGAATCTTCGCCTCTTATTTGCGCCTCGATCAGCGCGCAAACCTGCCCTTGTGGAATGATTTGCACTTCCATCAATCCATCCTGAGCGAGCTTCAAATGGGATTTGTAAGTTTCGACGTGGCCCGCGATCATCCGGGACGTGAGGCCCGGTTGCCCAAGTTCCTCCATGGTTCCCGGCGCTATCCCGCGGCCGCCCTGCCCGCCCGTGTTTATCAACGTTATGTTCGCGGGATGCCCGGTGTCCTCGTAGTTCTCGCGGATCGCCCAGTAAAGAATCGACGGCCGCATGTTTCCGCCCATACCGGCGGTGGCGATCACCGCTCCGTCCGGCAGCAGTCCGGCCGCGTCATAAGGACTCTTGAATTTCGGATTGTTCGGAACCGGGGACGGATAATGCGTGTTC
>JAKLIR010000098.1 GCA_022709505.1 bacterium
GTGATGATGCTGTTCGCGGTGATTCCCGGGTTTCCGAAAATTCCGTTCCTGGTGCTAGGCTTGTCGTGTATTGCGGCCGCCTGGCTCGGTTCGCAGCGGAAGAAGGAGGAGGTGCGTACGAAGGAAGTCGCCGCGTCGGCTCCCAAACAGAAAGAAGAGCGCATCGAAGACTATCTGCATGTCGATCCCATGGAGCTCGAAATCGGCTACGGACTGATACCACTCGTCGATCCGGATCAAAAGGGCGATCTGCTCGACCGGGTGACGATGATCCGCAGGCAGACGGCGCTCGAAATGGGAATCATAGTGCCGCCGATCAGAATAAGGGACAACATACAGCTCAAACCGAACGACTACTCGATAAAAATAAAAGGCACCGAAGTGGCGCGCGGCGCGCTGATGGTGGACCATTTCCTCGCGATGAACCCCGGCGGAGCGACTCAGGAGATAGACGGCGTAGATACCACCGAACCCGCGTTCGGGTTGCCCGCGAAATGGATCCGCGAAGCCAACAAAGAGCAGGCCGAGATACTCGGCTACACCGTTGTTGACCCGGCGTCGGTCGTCGCCACGCACCTCACGGAGATCATCAAGAACCACGCGTTCGAACTGGTCGGCAGGCAGGAAGTTCAGGCTCTGATAGACATCGTGAAGGAACGCAATTCCGTGGTGGTGGAAGAACTGATCCCGACCAAAATGGAACTCGGCGAAGTTCAGAAAGTGCTTCAGAATCTGCTTCGGGAGAGGATATCCATACGCAACATGGTCACGGTTCTCGAAATACTCGCCGATTACGCGACGATGACCAAGGACGTAAATGTGCTGACCGAATACGTGAGGTCGGGGCTTGCAAGGCAGATATGCCGGCAGCACCAGATGCCCGACGGCACGCTTCCGGTCATAACGATAGACCCGAAACTCGAGGACATGGTGCTGGAATCCGTGCAGGACGCCGGCACATCATCATACCCGGTGCTCGCGCCGGACGTTATAGACCGGTTGTCAAAGAATCTCAGCGCGATGATTGAGAAGACGATCTCGCTGAACTATCAGCCGATCGTGATGTGCTCGCCCCGGGTCAGAATGTACATTCGTAGATTATTCGAACGGCTTTTTCCGTCACTGGTCGTGCTGTCGCACAGCGAAATAGTGTCCGACGCCAAGGTAAGATCTCTCGGGATGGTTGGAGTCGGGTGAGAATCAGGAGTGAGTCTCCGTGGCGATGAAGGTAAAACGCTATGAAGCGCCCACGCTACAGGAAGCGTTGCTCCACGTTAAGCGCGAACTCGGCTCTGAGGCGGTGATTCTTCAAACCCGGAAGTTCAACCGAGGCGGCGTTTTCGGTTTCCTCGGGAAAAACATGGTTGAAGTTCTCGCAGCCACCGACATCGAAACCGCCGGTGCGACGAAACAGCAGTTGAGGCCGGCGCACTCTCAGGGCGCGCAGCAGAGAAAGGCCTCGCCCCAGACATCCGCACAGCCCGCCCAAGCCGGACAATCAACGGAAGTGCTTCGCGACGAACTTCGCGAAATGAAAAGCGCGCTGCACGCATTACTTCAAAAAAATCAGACCGAAACTTCCGAAAGAGTGGAGCCTTACCCCTCGATCTTCGGCGATATATATCTCAAATTACTTGAAAACGATGTCGATGACACCATAGCGCAGGACATCATAAGATCGATGGACGATTCCCTGCAGCCGGAGCGAAAAGAGGACGATCAGGCGGTGGAGGCGGCGCTCGAGAGGCAGTTGAGAAGGCTGCTCAAGATTTCCGGCCAGATCGAACTCACGGGCCGGGAACAACGCACGATCGCGCTCGTCGGCTCCACCGGCGTCGGAAAAACCACGACCATAGCCAAGCTCGCAACGATCTTCTCCCTACAAAAGAGAAAAAAAGTGGGCATCATCACCGCCGACACGTACAGGATAGCGGCGGTCGAACAGATAAAAGTTTACTGCGACATCCTGAATGTTCCCGTGCGGGTTGTTTACAACGCGGAAGACATGAAGCGCGCGGTGGATTTCTTCGCGGACAGGGATTTGATATTCATCGACACCGCCGGCCGCAGCCACTGGGACACCGAACGGATCAAGGACGTGCGGGACCTTCTCGCGGTCTGCTATCCTCTGGAGATACACCTCGTGATGGGCGCGCAGACGAGATACCGCGACATGGTGGACATTGCGGAAAGATACAGGCCGCTCGCGTACAACCATCTGATTTTCACAAAACTCGACGAGACGAGCGCGTACGGGAACCTGATAAATCTGATAACCAAGATCAACACCGGGGTTTCCTACCTCTGCTACGGGCAGAACGTGCCGGGCGAGATACAGCCCGCGACGCTCGACTCTCTCGTAAGTCTGATACTCGGTAAGCCGCTGGCGAAAGCCGTCGGCGCCAAGAGGTAATACTGATGCCTGATCAGGCGCGGACAGCAAGGGACATGAAGGAGCGCGAAGCCGCTGTAGCGGTTCCTCACGCCGCGCCTGAATCCGCCGAATTTCCGCAGAAAATAATCGCTATCACCAGCGGAAAGGGCGGTGTCGGAAAAAGCAACATCGCGGTGAACCTCGGCGTTTCACTCACACGTTTCGGCCATCGAGTGCTTCTGGTTGACGCCGATATGGGGCTTGCGAACCTTGACATGTTGCTCGGCCTAACGCCTAAATACAACCTTTATCACGTGCTTTCAGGCAAAAAGAGAATCGAAGACGTAATAATCTCCGGGCCATCGGGGATAAAGCTTCTGCCGACAAGCTCAAACGGTTTGCTTTCACCAGACATGACGAATGAAAAACGCGCTGAAATAGTGCGGCGTATAAGAGGTTTTTCGGACATAGCGGACACCGTTTTTGTTGACACCGGCGGAGGCATTACGGATAATATACTCGAATTCCTTCTTCTCGCAGATGAAGTGATATTGGTAACGACGCCGGAGCCGACTTCCATAATGGATTCGTACGGTATTATCAGAGTTCTGGCGCGCGAAAAGGAGAATTCACGGGTCCGTCTCCTGATAAACATGGCCGAGGATCAGGCGGACGCCCAGCACGTGTCCGCCACAATGAAAATGATAACGAAACAGTTCTTCAACGTAACATTCGACGAACTGGGGTGGATAGGGTACGATACGCACGTGTCAAAGGCCGTGAGGCAGCAACAGCCGTTCGTGCTGCTGTATCCGTCGTCCCGCGCATCGCGCGCGGTGACGCGGGTTGCGATGAAGATGGCGAACTACGAAGTGGACATAGTGACCGAACCGGGCCTCGCGGGACTGGTTCGAAGGATGATATCGTTCTTGAAGTGAGGAAACGATGGGCGGCGAGTGGGAAGAGATAAAGCAGGGACAAAGCGTGGAGCTTTCAGTCTCGGCCGGTGGCAACGTGGCGCAGTTCAGCACGAGCGTGCATGAAAAAACCGACGCCGCGCTCGTGCTCATCATGCCGCATTCGGAACAGGCGGAGAAGATACTCGTGAAAGACGGAGTCGTGGAGGCAACCATTTCCCTAAAGGACGAAATGCTGAAATTCACGACGCTGATCCTTGAGAGGAAACATACGAAACCGCCGCTGCTTCTTCTGATGAGGCCGCACGAAGTGCATAGGGTTTCCTCGCGTTCGTTCTACAGGCTTCAGGTGGTGAGGCCGCTCAAGTTCAGGCTTCTTCGGGACCCGGTCACCCCGATCTCCGAGTTCAAAGCGGCGAGCACTCTCGATCTCAGCGGCGGCGGACTCATGATTCAGAGCAACAAAAAAATCGAGAGAGACCAACTCGTCGAGGTCAACATAGACCTCGGCGCGGAAATAGTTAACGCGGTGTGCAGTGTGACGATAACGAAGACCGAAATCCGCGGAATGGATTCAGTGTTTCTCACCGGGCTTGAATTTCTCGGGATAGAGGAAAGAGAGCGCGACAAAATAGTGAAATTCATATTTGACAGTCAGCGCCAACTCAAAAAGAAAGGAATAATGATGTAGCCTTGAAAATACGATTCGAAAACATCGTTGCAACAGTAAGATTTTTGACGGGAGCAATCGCGTTCTTTATTTTCGTACTGGTTGGAGCGTTGAAGGGTGCGGACCTCACGATGCTGCTTCTGGGCGGCTTGATGGTCTATCTGATTTTCTTCGTCCTCGGAATGGTCGTCGCCGGAATAATAGGGCGCATAAACAAGGAAAACACGATCGAGCCTTATACCGAGGAAAAGAAAAGCCACAGTTCGGACTTGTTGAGCGCGATTGACATGAGACAGGAGGCGGAGCTGCCGGTATCGGATTGAAGCGGCGCCCGAAAGACACGAGCGGAAGGAAACCGACATGGAATCAAACGTGAAAGTACTGATGGACGCTACCGGATGCACTGAGACGGAAGCCCAGAACATTCTTCAAGAGGCCGGCGGCGATATATCCAAGGCGCTGAAGTTGCTGGACGCCGTGAAAAAAGAAGTAATGGTGTTCCAGATCAAATTCCGGACCGCCGGAAAGAAAGAGGCCGGAACAGGCTACGTCGTTGTAATGTTCGACGTGACGAACGACAACGTCGTCAGCGCCGATATGGCGTTTCCTCTTTCTCCGGATCAGGAGTCCGTGCTTGACATACGGATGCCTCCGACCGTGTTCGTGTCAACTCTCAAAAACGTCAAGAACAAACTCAGCGATCGCCATAAAGGGACAAGCCAGAGCAACATCACGCTCATAAAGTCGAAGTTCTCTTCGAACTTCATACAGGGCGTGGTCGGTATGCACAACAGGGGACAGGTCGATTCAGCGGGACAGAAGTTCGCGCAGATAATAAGCGGAGTGCTCGGAGAAGACGTCGAGCTGACGTATTTCGCGAGAGCGCACTCGCTGGATTCTCTGTCGAGCGTGCTCGGAGGCGCGGCTCAGCACGCAGTCACGCCCGAGCAGCAGGCGGCGCAGCTTTTCGGGTCTAAGGAAGCCCCGGCGGTCGCGGTCGCGGAGGAACAGTCGTCCGATCTTCCCAGCGCGTCTCCTCAGGAACCGCTGCCGAGAATAGTCTTGATAACGGAGCCGGAAATATCCCCGTTCAACGGGAAGGCCGTGCGCGACCTCGATGAAGGCGACGAGATAATCGTCAAGATAAAAGACGGGCGGGAAGCCGCGCGTTATTTCTCTGAACTCCTCGGCGGAGCGGTGGAGGACGAGCTGGTGCCGCTGTGCGTTCCGGTGATCCGGAAGAACACGATGTCCGAGACTTTCGCGGAAGTATATGTGGAGTTCGGCCCCGGAATATACGGCCAGTTCTATCTTCCGCCTGAAGTTAAGGTTAAGACTCGGGCCGAAGGCGTCGAAATTTATAATCCATTTCAGGACGAGGAGTCCCTGTTCGCCGAGGAGAAGTTCGGCCGTCAGCTCCTCGCGGGAATCGGACTTCTGATAGCTTCGACGGTAGCTCTTATAATCGTTTTCATAACACTGGGTTGAGCCGGGAGTTCCGGCTGAATGGAGAATAGTATTACAGCAGATGGCGAAACTCCGGCAGATACTGGAAGAAGAAGACTGGCAGTCGTTCAAGGAGGACGGGAACGAAGAGGCCAGAGGACGGCTCGCGGAGAAATATCTGCCCCTTGTGAAATATGTAATCGACAGGATTGCATACCGTCTTCCGGATTTCATAGACAGGGAAGACCTCATCAGCGAAGGGATCCTCGGCCTTATCGACGCGCTCGACAAGTTCGATCCCGGGCGCATGAATAAGTTCGAGACGTACGCGGTGGTGAGGATCAGAGGGGCTGTTCTGGACTCGCTGCGGCAGATGGACTGGGTTCCGAGGTCGCTACGGCAAAAAAGCAAGGAAATCGAAAGCGCGTTCGCGGATGTGGAAAGGACGTTGGGCCGTCCGGCCACGGACGAAGAGGTTTCTAACAAGCTCGGCATAACAACAGGGGAGCTGAACGAAACGCTCGCGAGCGTCTCGAGCGCCGTTGTGTTTTCCTTTGAAGAATTGCTGCAGATGTCGGACGATGATAAGCCCATGCCGTTCATGGCGAGGGTGAAGAATCAACAAGTCCTCGACCCCTCGGATTCGGTGGTGAAGAAAGAAGTCCGCGACATTCTCATCAAATCGGTCGATAGGCTTCCGGAGAATGAAAAGAAAGTCGTCGGCCTTTATTACGTGGACAGCTTGACGCTGAAACAGATAGGGGATGTCATGAACGTAACCGAATCACGTGTTTGTCAGATTCACACAAAAGCGCTGATCCGGCTGAAAGGCAGCCTGCTCGAAAAAGACGAGGAACTGCATTTGGATTGAGGCTGAAGTATCGCCGGAGAGCGGCGATGAGATAAAAGCGGAGCGTCCGCAGTGTAATATTAAAAAATATTTTATTAAAATTTAAACTGAAGTGTATGTATGATAAAATAATTTCGATTCTGTTAAGAGAAATTAACAACTTAATGAAAAAGAGGCCGAAAAGTGGGCAGCACACCGGTCGTACTGAAATATTCAGCGGATGGTAGAGACGTTCTCGCCGCTATAGATCCCACGAAAACGGGGGGGATTCCCGTAGTAGCGGAACAGTTCCTGCTCGCGCTCGATGAAATCGGGGCGCAGGATTTTCTCATCGACTATGCATCCATAGACAGGCTCATACAGTCGCAGGGAGCCGGCGGGAAGTTTTTCCCGATCGCAAAGAAGGTGGACGGTAAGGTAGAAGTAGCCGTATCGAGCGACAAGATGGAGGCTTCGGTAACGCTGGTCCCCCCGAAGGGCGGCAAACAGATAGAAGTGGACGACGTGATGGGCGCGCTCGCGATGAAAGGCGTGCGTGCGGGAATCAAAAACGATATCATTCAAAACATAGTTGCACAGGCATGGTATAACGAAAAGGTCACGGTCGCGGAAGGCGCTCCGCCGGACGACGGTTCGGACGGAAAGATCGAATTTCTGTTCACCATAGAAGATTCGGCGCCCAAGCCGACGATCGCGGACGACGGCACGGTCGATTATTACGAACTGAACCTGATCCAGAACGTTCGCGCCGGCGAACCGCTCGCCAGAAAAACTCCTCCCACGCCCGGAAAAAACGGCGTAAACGTACTCGGGGACGACATATCCGCACGACCCGGAAAAGACACGCCGTTTCCCATCGGTAAGAACGTAACCTTCTCGCAAGAGAACCCGAACATGATCGTGGCGCAGATAGCCGGGCAACCGCGGTTGGTTTCCGGGAAAATCCACGTTCTGCCGGTTTTCGAAGTGAAAGGCGACGTCGATTTCAACACGGGGAACATCAGCTTCGTCGGAGACGTGATAATCCGCGGCGGAATCATGGAAGGATTCGTCGTAAAGGCGGACGGGAATATAAATGTATTCGGGCCGGTTGGCGGATGTGTGATAGAAGCGGGCGGAAGCGTCAATCTGAACAGAGGGATGCACGGACAGGACAAGGGAGTAATCGTCGCCGGCGAGGATGTCGTGGCGAAATTCCTCGAGCACACGACGATAAAAGTGGGCGGCAACGTCCGCGCCACGGACGGCGTGATTCAGTGCAACGCCAACGCGAAGAAGAACATAGTGGTCGAGGGCAAGAAAGGCATGATCATCGGCGGGCGCGTGAGCGCGGGGGAAGAGGTGCGGGCGCGGGTGATCGGCAACTATATGGCGACCCCCACGGAAGTGGAAGCGGGCGGAAGCCCGAAAGTAAGAGACGAACTGAGACAGATCGAAGAACAGAAAAAGAACATAAAGCTGAATCTCGACAGAACGGAAAAAGGCGTGAAGTCCCTGAAACAACTTCAGGAAAAACAGGGGACGCTGCCGCCCGCGAAACGGGATTTGCTTCTTCAATTGACGCGAGCCCAGTTCAACCTGATGGGCCAGTTGAAAAAGCTCGAATCCCGGGAAGAAGAACTCGAAGAGATACTCGCTTCGTCATACAAAGGCAAAGTGGTTGTCTCCGAGGCGGTTTTCCCCGGAGTGAAAATAATCATCAAACAAGCGGTTCTGCACATACGTGATAAGGTTAACGCAACTGTTTTTTATGAGCAGGACGGAGAAATTCAAATCGGCGTATTCACGGGATGAGCATGCGCCGAATAAGGAAGTGATGCATCATGCCGATCAGATCGATAGACATGATGACGCTGTACTCGAAGACAACCGAGGTTGAAAAAGCGCAACAGATGGACCAGCATCAGGCTCGCGTTGCCCAACAATCGGTAATTGCGGACGATGTCAGAACGAGAGAAGTAAAGCAGGCTCAGGTCCAGAAGTCCGAACAACAGGCCCAAGCGAGCGGAATTCGAGAAAATCCGCACCGTAAAAAAGGGAAAAAACTGCCAAATCAAGAGGGAGAGACGGAGATCGAACAGGGAGAAAATGAAGAGCAATCCGGCGAAGGCGCTCAAGCAAGAACGGGGCCTATGACCGGAAATATCGACATACGCATATAATCCTGTTGATTTAACCGTGAAAATAGATAATAATTACAGACTACCAGTGGAGGAGAAAAAATGAAACTTAGCACGGAATTGAAAAGTCTTCCCTTAGTCAGCATCGCTGAAGGCGAGGAAGTCGGTGTTGTTAAGGATTTCGTAATAGACCCGATAACGAAATCGATAGTTGCGATAATCATAGAAGATACGGGATGGTACGAAGGAGCGAAAGTGGTCTCTTTCTCTCTCATCCACAGTATCGGGGACTTCGCGATAACGACGGAAAACACGTCCGCCGTGGTGTCCCTCTCCAACATGCCGGAGTTGACGGACCTCATCAAAAAGAAACTCAAAATAGTTGATGCGAAGGTCATCACGCGCGGCGGCAGACTCATCGGCTATGTGAAAGAGTACAGCATAGACGACCGAACGGGCGAAATCATCGGCCTCGAACTCAGAAGCGACGCCAACATCGGGTCTCCCGATCGAAATATTATTCCGTCCGACTGTGTTGTGACAATCGGAAAAGACATAATCATCGTAAACGAAGATGTCGAATCGTCGCTCAAATCCGAGCACGCATCCGCGGCGGTTCCCGGAGCAGCCCGCCCCGTTGCGGCGCCCGCGGCTCCGAGACCGAGACCCGTGGAACCCGCGTTCAGGCCCGCGCCGGCGCAGGTTTTCGAACCCGCGCCCGCCCCGGCGGAGGTTATCGAAGAGGCGCCCGCGCCGAAGGGCGAAGGCATCGACTCCACGGATGATGTTGACATTGAAGAACTCCTCGAACTCGATTCGGCGGCCGAGTCTTCGGGTGCTGTCGAGGAACCGGCCGTAACATCTGCTTCTTTTGAAGCTGCGGATGAATTTGCAGCCGCCCCGGCCGATGAAAGCAAGGAAAGCCTCAGCGAAATATTCGAACGCCGCCAGATCAAATACATGCTCGGGAAAAAAGTAAGCAAGGATATTTTCACGGAAGACGGGCGTCTTATCATCGGACAAGGCGATGTCATCGGAG
>JAKLIR010000099.1 GCA_022709505.1 bacterium
CGTCTCCGCGAAAGACCTCGCGACAAACAAGCAGCAGCAGATAACCATTTCCGCTTCGACCAATCTCACCAAGGACGAAGTCGAACGCATGGTCAAAGAATCCGAGTCCAACGCCGCCGAAGACCACAAGAAACGTGAAGAGGCGGATGCGAGGAACAACACCGAGCACCTTATTTACACGACCGAAAAAACGCTTTCCGAACATGGCGACAAACTTCCCTCCTCGGAAAAAGCTGCAATCGAGGACGCTGTCGCCAAGGCCAAGAAAGCGATAGAGGGCTCGGATGTCGAGGCGATTAAAAAAGCTTCCGACGAACTCATGAAGGCAAGTCATAAGCTCGCTCAAGTGATGTATGAACATGCAACAGCGAGCGACACACCGCAAGACCCCGGCGCCGCCGACTCTTCATCCGGCGGTTCGTCTTACAAGGATTCAGGCGGTGCGCCGACTTCCGGCGACGATGTGGTGGACGCCGAATACCGCGACATAGACGACAAAAACTAAGTCGCGGTTTTTGTGAAAAATTAATCTGTAAAGGCGGCACGCAAAGCGCCGCCTTCAGATAATTTTTTGAAAAGCTCCTTATGGATCGCACCATTAGGCCTGTAGTGCTTTTACAACTTTGCATAAGTTCATGATAAGGAAGATATATGATTAAAATACCGATAAACGACGATGCTGATAAAAAAGCCGCCGAGCCCGATAATGCGGAAAAAACCTCGCAAAACGGTTGCGATGCTGAAAACGAATCATCCAAGGCGAACGACGCGACAGCCGCAGAGAATACAGCGGACAAGGATCAAGAGGTGATTGCTTCAGTCAATCAAGAGAACTTCAAGGGTGATACAAAAGAGTATGCTGAAAAGCTCGAAGCGGAGAAAAATCTTTATCTCGATCACTTGAAGCGCCTTCAGGCCGAGTTCGAAAACTACAGGCGGAGGATGGCGAAAGAAAAATCCGAAACCGCTCAATTCGCCTACGGCCAGATGGCGAAAAAGATTCTTCCCGTTCTTGATAATTTAGAAAGAGGCTTGGGCTTCGCCGACAAGCACGACATAGACCCTGAATTCGTCAGCGGAATCAGGATGGTGGAGCGACAGCTTCTCGACGTACTTGCGGAGTTCGGAGTCACCCCGAGCGAAACTCTCGGAGAAGCATTCGATCCGAATTTGCACGAACCGGTATATACGGTCGAACGCTCGGATGTGGATGAAAACATCATTGTGGAGCAGATTGAAAAAGGCTATATGCTGGGGGACAAAGTTCTGAGAGCGGCTAAAGTGGTGGTATCGCGAGCGGCGGCCGCGAGCGAATGATAATGTAATTATGTAATGGGGTGATATCATGGCGCAGAAAGATTTTTACAACACTTTAGGCGTCGAAAAAGGCGCGAGCGAGGCTGAAATAAAGAAAGCCTACCGCAAGCTTGCGCGGAAATATCACCCCGACGTGAATCCGAACGATCCCAATGCGGAGAAAAAATTCAAGGACATCAGCGAGGCCTACACCGTGCTGAGCGATCCCAAGAAAAGGGCTCAATACGATCAATTCGGGGATCCATCCGCGCAAGGGTTCAACGGATATCACGCGCAGGGATTTCCCGGCGGATTCGAAGGATTCGGATACGACGCGTCCGGAGGCGGGTTCGGAGAAGCGGGGATGGGTGACATCTTCGACATGTTTTTCGGCGGCGGCAGAAAATCAAGGCACGCCGCGCGCCAATACGGCAACGCGGAACGAGGCGGCGACTTATATCTGAATCTGCATGTTTCGTTCGACGAAGCTTTTAAAGGTATGGAGAAAGAAATTTCGTATCAGGGAACGAATGAGTGCTCGAAATGCGGCGGTTCCGGGATTGAACCCGGCGTCAAGCAAACCGTCTGCCCCCAATGCAAGGGAGCGGGACAGATTAACATGGGCCGCGGAATATTCAGCATCGCCCAGACCTGCCCGGCGTGCGGCGGCGCGGGAAAAACCCGTGGTGCGCCCTGCTCAAGCTGCGGCGGTCAGGGCGGAACCCCGGCGCTAAAAAGAATCTCGGTCAAAATCCCGGCCGGAGTCGACAACGGCTCTAAAATAAGGCTGCCGGGAAAAGGCGCGCCCGGAATGGGCGGAATGCCCGCAGGCGATCTTTATATAATTACTCAAGTGGACCAGCACCCTCAGTTCGAGAGGAAGGGAAACAATCTTTACGTCGATGTTCCGATAACATTCGTTGAGGCGGCGCTCGGCACAAGGATAGAAGTCCCAACCCCTGAAGGGAAATCCTCTATCAAAATCCCCGAAGGCACTGACAGCGGCAAGGTTTTCAGGCTGCGAAGCAAGGGATTCCCTCAGCTTCATTCCTCGGGACGCGGGGACCTGTACGCCAAAATACATGTCGTAACGCCTAAGAACATCTCTAAAGAAGACCGGGACCTTCTCAGAAAATTCGCGGAGTCTCATCCTGAAAACCCGCGAGACTGAAGTTAATTTAACCCGAATCCGTCATTCGGATCAGGGAGCAATGATTCGGAGCGGATGAAATGCAAGGCGGAAGGAGCATTTTCGAAGTGAGCGTACCGGGATGTACGTGAACGAAAAAACGCGACGACAACGAAGCAGTTCGCCGCTATGAACATTGCACCGGATTCGGCGCTATTGACGAATCCGGTTTTAAGGCAGGTGAGCGTCCATGGATATAGACAAAGATAAGCCGGTATATGTGATCGGAGTGGTATCCGAGATGCTGTCCATACCGCCGCAGATGCTTAGGATATATGAGAAGGCCAACCTCGTGCACCCTAAAAGAACGAAACAGAACACGAGATTATATTCACAAACCGATATAGAGAAATTGAAGAAGATAGCAACCCTGCATCAAGAGCTTGGGATAAACCTCGCCGGAGTGGAAGTGATCCTTCATCTGAGACAGCGAATGGAAACGATGCACGAAGAATTCCAGAGGTTCATCGAAGTGATGGGAAAAAGATTCGGTTCGGAGTTGAATCTCGATCTTGATGAAAATTCCACAGACCTCGTACCCCTGTCGGATCAAGGAGCGTATATAATGAAATTAATAGAAGTATATGAAGAGAAGAAATATAGAGAGAACAGAGATGAGAAGGCCGGCGAAAAAATCATTTTAAAAAACATTGAAAAAGCGGAATGAGTGGGTATAATAGTAAGGCCTCGATGAACCGGGCGAAAAAAAACTTCGTCCGACGGTTGACAAGAAGCTATCAAAGCAAATATAATGAAAGCTTGTGGCAATAAGCCGAAGTTGGGTTCGGATGAGCCATGGAACTTGAGAATTGAATAGTGAGAGCCAAAGTTGCGCAAAGCAAACCTGAGCATCGTTATCGATGTTGAAACATGCTTTGTACCAACAAAAAGTGATTCTAACGAATATTTTATTCGGAGAGTTTGATCCTGGCTCAGGATGAACGCTGGCGGCGTGCCTAACACATGCAAGTCGAACGGTCCGTCCTGTTTGAGGCTTCGGCCGATTACAGGTTGGATAGTGGCGAACTGGTGAGTAACACATGGGTAACCTACCCCTTGGTTCGGGATAACAGTCCGAAAGGGCTGCTAATACCGGGTATTC
This sequence comes from bacterium, assembly GCA_022709505.1. Lineage (GTDB taxonomy): Bacteria > UBP15 > UBA6099 > UBA6099 > UBA6099 > JAKLIR01. Next base: position 3,588 of record JAKLIR010000099.1, read on the forward strand.
TCATTCGATCGCATGGTTGGATGAGGAAAGATGGCCTATGCTTGCAAGCTATCACCGAGGGAGGGGCCTGTGGCTCATTAGCTAGTTGGTAGGGTAACGGCCTACCAAGGCTACGATGGGTAGCTGGTTTGAGAGGACGACCAGCCACATTGGGACTGAGATACGGCCCAGACTCCTACGGGAGGCAGCAGTGAGGAATTTTCCGCAATGGGCGAAAGCCTGACGGAGCGACGCCGCGTGGGTGATGAAGGTTTTCGGACTGTAAAGCCCTGTCGGGGGGGAAGAACCCTTTCCTTGTGAATAATGAGGGAAGCTGACGGTACCCCCTAAGGAAGCTCCGGCTAACTACGTGCCAGCAGCCGCGGTAATACGTAGGGAGCAAGCGTTATCCGGAATCACTGGGCGTAAAGAGCTCGTAGGCGGTCGGGTCAGTCATATGTTAAATCCCCGGGCTTAACCCGGGAAAAGCGCGTGATACTGCCCGACTTGAGGACGGGAGAGGAAAGCGGAATTCCAGGTGTAGCGGTGAAATGCATAGATATCTGGAAGAACACCAGTGGCGAAGGCGGCTTTCTGGACCGTATCTGACGCTGAGGAGCGAAAGCTAGGGGAGAGAACGGGATTAGATACCCCGGTATTCCTAGCTGTAAACGATGGGTACTAGGTGTGGGAGGTATCGACCCCTTCCGTGCCGCAGCTAACGCATTAAGTACCCCGCCTGGGGAGTACGGCCGCAAGGTTAAAACTCAAAGGAATTGACGGGGGCCCGCACAAGCGGTGGAGCATGTGGTTTAATTCGACGCAACGCGAAGAACCTTACCTAGGTTTGACATCTGGGGAATCTGCTGGAAACAGTGGAGTGCCTTTCGGGGAGCCCCAAGACAGGTGCTGCATGGCTGTCGTCAGCTCGTGCCGTGAGGTGTTGGATTAAGTTCCGCAACGAGCGCAACCCTTACCCTTATTTGCCATCATTTAGTTGGGAACTATAAGGGAACTGCCAGTTTATGACTGGAGGAAGGTGGGGATGACGTCAAGTCAGCATGGCCTTTATACCTAGGGCTACACACGTGCTACAATGGCCGGTACAACGGGTTGCAACACCGTGAGGTGAAGCGAATCCCTCAAAGCCGGCCTCAGTTCGGATTGGAGTCTGCAATTCGACTCCATGAAGTCGGAATCGCTAGTAACTGCGGATCAGCACGCCGCGGTGAATACGTTCTCGGGCCTTGTACACACCGCCCGTCACACCATCCGAGTCTGGTGCACCCGAAGTCGCTGACTCAACCCGTAAGGGAGGGAAGTGCCTAAGGTGTGCCCGGTGAGGAGGGTGAAGTCGTAACAAGGTAGCCGTAGCGGAAGCTGCGGCTGGATCACCTCCTTTCTAAGGAGAACACCTTCGAAAACCTTTCGCGTCATGCGAGGTTTCCGAAGCTCTCTCAGGTCGATCAACTGAGGTACCCTCACTATTCAATTGTCAGGTTCCAAAAAGCCGGACTTTGCAGTCCGGCTTTTTTGTTATCGGACTCTTTAAAATTTTTCAGATTTTTCGAAAGACACCTGACCATTTGACACATTACTGTAACTTGAATCTTGCTTCTTATTACGGATTTGAATCATAATGACTAACAATTCGATTTGTTTCTTGAAGCTTACTATTTGAGAGGCAATGGATGTCGATAACAGTTTTATTTCATTTTTTGGTTGTTATTCTCGGTCTATGCGTTTTTGAGATTATCACGAGCGTGGACAATGCGGTAATTAACGCTCATGTCCTTAAAACCCTGCCGAGCAAATACAGAAGAATATTTCTTGTTTGGGGCATTCTCATCGCCGTTTTTGTGATCAGAGGCGTTCTCCCATTCCTGATTGTTTGGATGGCAAACCCAAAACTGTCATTCGTCCAAGTCATAACTTTTGCATTTTCTTCGAGCCCCGATATTCAAAAATACGTCGAGCTTTCAAAACCGATTCTTCTGCTCGGTGGCGGCATATATCTCGTTTTCGTTTGTCTCGGCTGGCTTTTCATGGAAGAGAAAAAGTATGCATTTCTCGTCGAACACTTCATTCACAAACAATCCGTTTGGTTCTATGCGATCATTTCCGTGCTTTTCACCGGCATCCTTTTTCTTGCCGTAAAGAAAAGCCCTTTTCTTGCTATGTCCGCTTCAGTGGGGGCCACGGTTTTTTTCATTACGGACGGGTTCAAAAAGAATGCCGAAGCCAAGGAACAGCAGCTTATCAACCTTAACATGAGCGCATGGAGTAAAATAATTTATCTCGAAGTGCTCGATGCCTCTTTTTCGATCGATGGAGTGATAGGCGCTTTCGCTTTTACTATTTCCGTGCCGTTAATTCTCTTGGGAAACGGTATCGGCGCATTTGTTGTCAGAGAACTAACGATAAAAGGAATAGATATAATAGCTAAATACGCATATTTGAAAAACGGCGCCATGTATTCCATAGGTTTTCTCGGAGTGATAATGATCCTTGAATCTTTCGGGCAACACTATCCGTTCTGGCTGGCGCCGGCCAACACTTTTCTATTGCTTTTTGTGTTTTTATACCTATCGCATAAGGAAATCAAAAGAGCGGAAGAAAAGAAGCCTTCTGAAAAAAGCTGACCGGCTTTATCCCGAATCCAAATGACGGAATCGGCTATATTTCGTTTTCAACGAACTCCTTTGTTCATGAAATTATTTCTCACCCAATCGGCAAATTCTCGTGTTTGAACGTTTCCTCCGAGTGTGTGAAGGCCGACCGCCATTCCGCCGATCGATAAAAAGCCTTTAGCTACTCGCTGTTTTCCCGTTTCGGGGTCGAAGTCATGCGCGACATGAACAAGTGGAATTCGAACAAAAACACTCTTTTTTTCGTATTTATGACCACCGTACATCCCCTGCTTGTTCATGGAATCAAGATTATTTCCCAATCTTTCGAGTCTTTTTTCTATTTTTTCATCATTAGATTTCATAAATCGCCTCTTGATATATGTTTGAAATGGAATTATCCAAACCGGATTTGGGCTTCATATTTTGATATTTTCAGAGAAGTATGCCATTATTATAGAATATATTTAGACAGGAATTGGAAAAATGGGCAAATTACTATTTGAGAGAAAGAAGTTTTATCCATTACAGGATGTCGATGAGCCTGTTCTTTACCGTGATATGTTTCCTTATTCCGAAATACCGAGGATCATGTTCGATCAGGAAGCCCCGGAAATGTCGCCTCCGGATGAAATCTGGATCACCGACACCACATTCAGGGATGGGCAGCAGGCGCGCCCGCCATATACGTCAAAACAAATAGTAGATCTTTTTAAGCTTTTCCACCGTCTCGGCGGTCCGAACGGGGTTATTCGTCAGAGCGAGTTTTTTTTATACAGCAAAAAAGACAAAGAGGCGGTCGAAAAGTGTCTCGAACTTGGATATGCATATCCGGAGATTACCGGTTGGATAAGAGCCAACAGAGAAGATTTGAAGATTGTAAAAGAGATGGGGCTGAAGGAGACCGGAATTCTCACATCCGCTTCGGATTATCATATTTTCCTGAAGCTTAAAAAGACGCGAAGGCAGATAATGAACGACTATCTCGCCATCATCGACGAGGCGATTTCGCTCGGGATAAGGCCGCGGTGTCATTTCGAGGATATCACGCGAGCAGATATTTTCGGATTCTGCGTTCCGTTCGCCATAGAGCTGATGAAAAGGTACAGGCAGTCGGGAATACCGATAAAGATAAGGATGTGCGACACATTGGGGTTCGGGCTTGCTTACCCGAATGCGATATTGCCCCGGTCGGTGCCGAAGCTGGTCACTGCGCTCACAAAAGAAGCCGGCGTTCCCTCGCAATATCTCGAGTGGCACGGACACAATGATTTCCATCACGTTCATTCGAACGCGGTTTCCGCGTGGCTGTATGGATGCAGCGCGGTGAACACGTCCATGCTCGGCCTCGGAGAAAGAACGGGCAATCCGCCCATGGAGGCTGCCATTATCGAATACATCGCGCTTAAAGGCGATGACGACAGCATAGACACGACGGTGATATCCGAGATAGCCGAGTTTTTCAAGAAAGACATCGGTTTCGAAATTCCGGATAACCTTCCGTTCGTGGGACAGGAGTTTAATTCGACATCGGCCGGGATCCACGCCGACGGTCTTGAAAAGAATGAGGAGATTTATAACATATTCGACACCGCGGCGATATTGAACAGGCCTCCGTCCATAGTGATCACGGATAAGTCCGGGGTCGCAGGCATCGCCCACTGGGTCAACTCTCATCTGAATCTCGAACCGAGATCGCGAATCGACAAGCGACATCCCGGCATCGCTAAGATTTACGATTGGGTGATGAACCAGTACGAACAGGGGCGAGTTACAGCGGTTTCAAATCAGGAGATTCTCGAACAGGCTGTAATAAATTTGCCTGAGTATTTCGACATAGACATCGATTACATCCACGAGGCGGCGAGGCAGTTGTTGAGCGACACCATTCACACGCTCGTCGGACTCGACGATATGCTTTCCATGGACCGCGTGAAGCAGGAAGCCCTCATCGAGAAAGCCATTCAGGACAATCCATTTATTCAACTCGCGGTGATAGCAAACAAAGAGGGGAAGAAGCACACGGATATTTTCATTCGAAGCGGAAGGATCTCCGCCGATGATGAAAAGAAACTGGATATGGATTATTCGAAAAGAGCGTGGTTCATCATACCTAACGAAAACGGACACACTCACATCACGAGCGTGTTCACTTCGAGGATAACCGGGCTGCTGGGAGTAACGGTATCGGCGCCGATCGTGAAAAACAATGAACCGGTCGGTGTCTTGAGGCTCGACTGTAAATTTGAAGATCTAATGAAAGCAAGCCGTCAGATCATAAATATCGAATATTGAACCGGGATCGGTTTTCTTATTTCGGGATTGCTCGTCAAGGTTGGGCTTTCGGCTCAAAATCGCAATATTTCGATAAATGGCAGACTCCGCATTGCGGCTTTCTCGCGATGCAGACCCGCCTGCCGTGTTGAACGAACTGATGTGATACAATAGTCCAGTTTTCACTCGGGAAAAGTTTCATCAAGTCGAATTCGATTTTCACGGGGTCCGAGTGTTCTGACAACCCGATCCTCTGAGCTATCCTGCCGACATGGGTGTCAACCACAATGCCGGGAATTCCGAAGGCGTTGCCGAGAACCACGTTGGCGGTCTTTCTCCCTATCCCGGGAAGGCTCACAAGACTCTCCATGTCCGCCGGAACCTCGCCGCCGTATTCAGCGATCAATCGCGTACAACAATTCTTTATGTTTTTAGCTTTGTTCTTATAAAAACCCGTTGATTTTATGTCGTTCTCAAGCTCCTGCAAGTCTGCGTTCGCATAGTCGTGTACGTTTGTGTATTTTCTGAACAAGTCCTTTGTGACAATGTTCACTCTTTCATCCGTGCATTGAGCCGAGAGGATGGTTGCCACGAGGAGTTCGAGCGGATTCGTCGAGCTTAGCGAACATGTAGCCGCCGGATAGTCTTTTTCGAGAATGGCGAGAATCTTGGCGGCGCGGGTTTTAAGAGCCTTATTCATTCACGCCTCCCCTGCCCCGTATTTTTGAGAATGGTAAAATTCAACCGTTTATTTTAAGTGTTATTATCGAATTTTCACGGGTGCGCAAACTGCACTTTCAGTAATGTATAAGCTATGTACAACACCATGGCGACGAGAAGCGTGAGAAGAACGGGCTTCTTATATTTTTCGAGCCTTTTCCCGACCGTCGCGAGGATGAAACACCGCGGGATCGAACCGA